>CALHID010000131.1 GCA_938030835.1 uncultured Actinomyces sp.
GGGGCAAGGCCGGCCGTATGCGCTGGAAGGGCAAGCGCCCGCACGTCCGTGGTGTTGTTATGAACCCGGTTGACCACCCGCACGGTGGTGGTGAAGGCCGTACCTCTGGTGGTCGTCACCCCGTGTCGCCTTGGGGCAAGCCCGAGGGACGCACCCGTCGTCCGAACAAGGCCAGCGACCGCATGATCGTGCGTCGTCGCAAGACCGGCAAGAATCGCTGAGTAGGAGCTGGGAATGCCTCGTAGTTTGAAGAAGGGCCCCTTCGTCGACGATCACCTCATGAAGAAGGTTGACGCCGCGGTCGAATCCGGCTCTAAGAACGTTATCAAGACTTGGTCGCGCCGTTCGGTCATCACCCCGGATTTCCTGGGTCTGACCATTGCCGTGCACGACGGTCGTAAGCACGTGCCCGTTTTCGTCACTGAGTCGATGGTGGGCCACAAGCTCGGAGAGTTCGCTCCCACGCGTACTTTCCGTAGCCACGACAAGGACGATCGCAAGGGACGTCGGCGCTGAGCCGGCCTTGCGTAACGAAGAAAAGGCAGGATTTCATGGAAGCCAAGGCGCAGGCGCGTTTTGTCCGCGTCACGCCCCAGAAGGCACGCCGTGTCGTGAACGAGGTTCGCGGCAAGGCTGCTTTGGAGGCAGCCGACATTCTGCGGTTCGCCCCGCAGGCCGTCGCCACCGATGTCCGCAAGGTGCTCTTGAGCGCAGTCGCTAACGCGAAGGTTAAGGCTGAAGCCGCTAAGGAGACCTTCAATGAGGCGGATCTTTTGATCCTCGAAGCCTACGTTGATGAAGGTCCCACGATGAAGCGCTTCCGCCCCCGCGCTCAGGGCCGTGCAGGACGCATTCTTAAGCGCACCAGCCACATCACCGTTGTGGTTGGCACTAAGGAAGATCAGAAGAAGGGAGACCGGTAAATGGGCCAGAAGGTTAACCCCACCGGGTTCCGCCTGGGAATCACAACTGATCACCGGTCTCGCTGGTTCTCCGATTCGACGACTGCAGGTCAGCGCTACGCTGACTACGTTGCAGAAGACGTCGCAATTCGCAAGAACCTGACTGAGAACCTTGAGCGCGCAGGTATTGCAAAGGTCGATATCGAGCGTACGCGTGACCGCGTTCGCGTTGATCTGCACACCGCTCGCCCCGGTATCGTTATTGGTCGCCGCGGAGCAGAAGCAGATCGTCTTCGTCAGAACCTGGAAAAGCTCACCGGCAAGCAGGTTCAGCTGAACATCCTCGAGGTCAAGAACCCCGATCTGGATGCACAGCTGGTCGCACAGGGAATTGCTGAGCAGCTCGCTGCTCGTGTCTCTTTCCGTCGCGCAATGCGTAAGGGCATTCAGTCCGCACAGCGTGCGGGAGCCAAGGGCATCCGTGTCCAGGTCTCCGGCCGTCTGGGTGGCGCTGAAATGAGCCGTAGCGAGTTCTACCGCGAAGGCCGTGTCCCGCTGCAGACCCTGCGTGCAAACATCGA
>CALHID010000132.1 GCA_938030835.1 uncultured Actinomyces sp.
CCGAGATGGCGGATGCCGAGGGCGTCGAGATCAAGTACTACAACGTCATCTACTCGGCGATCGACGATGTCGAGGCCGCGATGAAGGGCATGCTCAAGCCGATCTACGAAGAGGTCGCACTGGGCAGCGCGGAAATCCGTCAGGTCTTCCGTTCCGGCAAGTTCGGCAACATCGCAGGTTCGATTGTCCGCAATGGCACCATCAAGCGTGGAACCAAGGCTCGCTTGGTCCGCGACGGTGTGGTTGTTGCAGACAACCTGGAGATCGCATCGCTTCGCCGCGAGAAGGACGATGTCACCGAGGTCCGCGAGGGCTACGAATGTGGTATCACCTTGGGCTACAAGGACATCCAAGAAGGCGACATCATCGAGACCTGGGAAATGCGCGAAAAGCCGCGTGACTGAGGTCTTCGCTGAGACAAGGGTTTGGGCCCCGCACCTGCTGGTGCGGGGCCCAAACTTTAGTTTCGTCGGTGGTTGTTTTGAGCGCGCCTTGATTGACTGCGCTCAAAACAGTGAGAGAGTGATTACATGCCGCCCATGATCTGTGCGACGAGGATCTTGCCGATCATGGCAACGGGGTAGACCAACGCATAGCCCAAGGAAACGCGCGGATCCATATTCGTGCGAGAGTTTGCAAAGGCAAGAACTGCGGGCTGCGTTTGAGCGCCAGCGAGCAAACCAGAGAGCTTCGTTCCACCCATCTTGAAGATCCAGCGCATGACGACGTACAGGCCAACGGCCATGATCGAGGTCATGATGATGCCCAGCAAAAGGATCTGCAGCCAAGTGCCGGAGGTGAAAGCCTTTTCAATCTGACCGCCGGCGTTAGCACCCGCTTGCGCGAGGAAGACCAGAAGGCCGAACTCTGCCAAGACCTGACCGGCCGTGAAAGGCATCGCGGTCACGAAGGGACCAATGCGTCCCAGACGTCCGAAGATCAGGCCGACGATCAACGTTCCAGCAGCCGAACCAATCGAGAAGTAAGCACCGTTTGGGGTAAAGATCGGGATTTCACCAATCAGAATGCCCAGTGCCATGCCGACGCCCAAGGCAATCGGGTTCAGGTCGGAGAGGCCCCGCGCAGAGTCGCCGAAGAACTTCGTAATCTCGCGCATCTTTGAGGTTGGGGCCACGACACGAACGCGGTCGCCCTGCTGAAGAATCAGGCCAGGTTCGGCGATCATATCGACGTCGCCTCGGCGCACGCGGGAAATTGTTGCGGAGTACTTATCCGCCAGGCCCAGCTCTTCAACGGTGTGACCGGCGAGCTTCGGGTTAGAAATCGTCACGCGACGGAAGTCCAAGTATGCGCGGTCTTCGATCAAGGAGTGCGATGAAGGGTGACCGAGCTCAGTTGCAACTCGGGCAACCAATTCACGGGGGCCAACGACGGTTACCAAGTCTCCCTGGTCAAGGGTGTCGTTCAACGAAGGACGCATGATGGGGCCGGTTTCGCCTCGGCGCAGACGCGAGAAGGTGACCTTCGAACCCATCATTGTGTGGATATCGCCGATGCAGGGATGGTCACCGCGCTCAACACGAATCGTTCGGTTCGCCAGGGGAGAGGGGGCATCTTTATCGCGCTTACCGTAAGAAAGAGCTGCGGCAGAAGCGATAAGCATTCCGGCGACGCCGAAGAGGTAAGCGATCGAATAACCGACCGTCGCAAGGTCCAGCTTTTTCGAGGCCTCGCCAGCAGCGGACAGAGCGGGAGTGTTGGTCACTGATCCGGCGAAGGTGCCGGCGATGAGTGCGGGGTCCATTCCCCACATGCGGCCGATGATCTCACCGGCGGCCGCGGCCACTCCATAAAGGGCAACCATTGCCAAGATTGGTCCGACCGCGCTCTTGATGTTGTGGAAGAAGGAAGCGCCGGAGTTCATACCGATAGCGAAGGCGAAGAGCGCAAGGCCAAGTGTGCCCAGC
>CALHID010000133.1 GCA_938030835.1 uncultured Actinomyces sp.
CAAGAGCGAGCGCCATCAACGGAACTGCAAGGATTGACATCGCACCGGCTGGTCTATAGGAGTCGTGATACCAGAAGCCCGTCGCTACATTTCGGATGCGCCCTTCAAAGCCCGCACACAAAACATAGAGCGCAGCAATGAAAGCGTAGGAAATAACAAGCCACGCACGACGGTATTTGAGGATGGCAAGAAGCCCACCGATGGCGACGCCAATGGCAAGAAGCCACTGCGCGGCCAAACGCACCGATCCTGCATTCGTCGACAGAAGAAGGACCGCCGCAATCGCGCGTTTTGGACTTTGGAAGGAATCCCAACGCCACGTCACCGTGCGGTGCATGAATGGCGCTTTATACAGCGCACACCACAAGCAAGCTGCAAGAACGATCAGCACGAGTGCGGTCAAAGTTGCCTTAATCATGCTCCCGCTGCGACGACGCACCTGGTTGAAGGCAAGAGCAACCACATAGGGGAAGAGAATGACGGCAAGGGTGAAGACCGAGTTGGGCTGAGCCAAGGCGATGGCTGCAAAACCACCAATAGCAATCAGAATCAGACCGCAGAGTTCAGCGCCCTTAAATTGCTTCATAAGCACGCCTCGAAGCAAAACGACAAATGCCGCAAGGTAAGCAGGCGCAAGCGCGTAGGAGAAGAAGTTTGAGTACAAGACGCCGAAAGCAAGCAATCCCCACGGGTATGCCGCAAACAGCGAAGAAACCAGAACAGCGAAAACCGGCGATAGACGAACCTTCTTCCCGAAAAGCACGTCCGTCAGCACGGCAGAAGAAAGAGGCCAAATGGTCAGCAAAACCACCAAGCACGATGCGTTAATCGCAACCGTCATTGGGGTTCCCAAGCCGGAAATCACCATAGACACCCAGCCGTGCCACAGAGCGGGATAGAAGTGCGAGCCAACTGTCCCGTCAACAGCTGCGCTATGAAGTGAGGATCCGTCTCCGCTTTCGATCAGCCAGCGGATCACCGACATATGGAAGGGGGTGTCGTAGGTTGAGAAGAAAGCCTGGGGAGAGGGAACGGAGCGAGTGAAAACTCCGATTGCGATCACGGCATTAACAATCAGCGCACCGACCAGAGCGATGGCGCGCGAACCCACCCAGCCCGAGAAAAGCCTCTTATAATTTTCAAGCCAGTTCCGAGGTCTCGAACCACACAACCACATGATCCCCGCAACCACGACGAAGACACCGACTTCGCAGCACAGGACAAACTTCAGGCTCCAGTGTCCTGGAATAACGCCGCTCGCAAGTGACGCGAAGCCCAAGATCGCCGCTCCCGTCACGGGTGCGAAACCGACCGTATAGAGGCGTTTACGCAGGAAAAGAGCGTTAACCGCAATTCCGGGAACGTACAGGATCGCAGCCAGCACAAGCGCCGGAACGATCACCGAGAGCCATGCCATTTTCTCTCCTGATCTACGTGAAAAGCGTGTTACAAGGAACGCAGTCGATCGACTGCTTCTTGTGCTGTGCCGTCTACAAGAAGCTCACCGTGGTGGAGCAGTACTCCCCTATTGCACAGGCGCGCAATCAGGTCAAGATCGTGGCTCACAATCACCAAGGAGGTCCCTTGTTCTTGCATTTCATGGATACGGTCAAGGCACTTGCGCTGGAAGGGTTCGTCACCCACAGCCAAAATCTCATCAACAAGGAAGATATCCGGGCTGGTGTGCACTGCGACAGCGAAAGCCAAACGCAAGAACATACCCGAGGAGTAGAACTTCACCTCGGTATCGATAAACTTCTCAATCTCTGAAAAGGCGACAATATCGTCAAAAGCAGCTTCGATCTGCTCTTTACTCATGCCAAGAATTGCGCCGTTGAGAAAAACATTTTCACGGCCCGTCAGGTCCGGGTGGAAGCCCGCACCGACTTCAATGAGGCCTGCCATGCGTCCGCGGTATCCCACCGAGCCCTCGTCCGGGGTAATAACACCCGAAATCAGCTTGAGCATGGTCGACTTACCTGAACCGTTGAAGCCAATCAGACCAATCGAGTCCCCCTGTTCAACTGAGAAACTCACATGGTTGAGTGCACGGAAATGATTGACCAATTGGTTGCGACGCCCCGTCAGGCTCCAGACCAAACGGTCCTTCAAGGTGTGCGTATTACGCAGCGCGAATTCTTTAACAACGTCATCAACGCGAATAACTTCAGTCATCACAGCTCCTGAGCAAACTTGGGATCCATGCGCCTGAAAGAGACCTCGCCGAAGATGACGGCGCCAAGAGAAATCAGAAGAGCAATTCCCGTCCAGAGTCCCAAATTTGGAAGGTAGGGATTCGCAGCAGTATCAACCAGCGTCGGCTGCCAGAAACCGTAGTGGAAAAGCTCAACCGCAATGGTCAGCGGATTGGCCTCGTACACCCACCACAACCAATGCCAGCCGTGAGCGTCCAAGACATCGCGCACGCTGTACCACGTGTACAAAACGGGAGAAACCCACGTCGCCATCATCAAGATCAGGTCAACGAAGTTCTCTGAATCTCGATAGAACACGTTGAGTGCGCCGGAGAATAGGCCAATTCCCAGAGCGAACATCGACACGATGAGGAAGGCCGCAAGGATTGCCAAAACTCCCCACACCGTCGGATGCCAGCCAAAGAGAAGCGCACCAATGAAAAGAACGGCAACCTGAGGAAGGAAGTGGACAAGGGCAACCCACATGGCGGACATTGGGAACAGCTCGCGGGGAAGATAGATCTTCTTCACCAGCGGCGCGTTGCCGACAACAGATCGGGTTGCGTTGCCAAAAACTTCCGAGAAATAGTTCATGAGAACCACGCCGGAGAACATGTAAATGACATAGTTCTCCACGGCGCGGTTCATCTTCATGAAGACGCCAAGTGCGAAGTAGAAGACCAAAAATTGGGTCAACGGCTTCGCGTAGCTCCACAGCATTCCAAAGATCGAGCCGCGATAGCGAGCCCGCAGTTCCTTATGAACAATCAGGCTGGTCAGGTAAGGCTGACGGAAAACCTCGATCAGTCCCGATGACTTGCCCGGGGTTTGGAATTGCTGCGATGCGATGTTACTCAACGAGTGGTCCCATCCTCGAACAAGGGGGCAAGCTCGTTATCGAGCATCGTCAGTGCCGAAGCGATGGCCATGTGCATATCCAGGTACTTGTAGGTACCAAGGCGGCCCCCGAAGAAGACACGGTCTTCATTCTTCATGAGCTCGCGGTACTGCT
>CALHID010000134.1 GCA_938030835.1 uncultured Actinomyces sp.
CATCTTAGGCCTCGGTGTTCGCGTCTGGTCCTACTCCATCAAGTGGGATTTCATGTCGGTGATGGCCATGGCCGGACTGGTCTTGGTTGGCACAACCTTTGCATTCACGCTGTTCCTGCAGGGAGTCGGAGATATCGGCCCGGTACGTGCAAGTCTCATTTCCTGCCTTCAACCAATTTCCGCGACTTTCTTTTCGTTCCTTCTCGTTGGAACCCATTTCACGCTTGTCGATATCGCGGGTATGGCTTTAATTCTGGCAGGCGTTATTATTGTCAGTCTCAAGGATCTTATTTCCGCAAAACGACTGGATCGTCGTTCTTCTACCGGAACGAGCGACGAAAAGGCCACATCAGAGGGGAAGTGAATGTCGACATTCCAAGTGGACCTCAGGGGGATGGTTGACCTTCTCTCCCGAAATTTGTATTCCGGTCCGCGCGTATACATTCGCGAACTCCTCCAAAATGGCCTCGACGCTATTGAGGCCCGTAGCGCGCTAGACCCCGACTGCCCGCGCCGCGTCACCATCACAATTGAGGGACGCACCCTGAAGTGCCGCGATAGCGGAATCGGCCTCACAGAAGAGGAAGCTGCGGGACTGCTCTCAACTATTGGCGCCTCATCAAAACGTGATGAATTGGGAATGGCTCGCAGTGATTTCCTGGGCCAGTTCGGTATCGGCATGCTCTCATGCTTCATGATTTCCGACTCAATCACCGTTTACTCTCGTTCGGCTAAGTCTCCCGACTCCCCCACCGTGATCTGGGAAGGAAAGACGGAAGGCACCTACACCACTCAGCCCCTCTCGGCCTCGGACCCCCACAATCTGGGTGAAGCCGGTACCGAAGTAGTTCTCGAGGCCCACCCCGGCGAGCCCTGGATCGATCCTGATACCGTTCGCGCTTTGGTCGACGAATTCGCCTCGCTTCTTCCGATATCGATTGAAGTACGTTCCGATTCCGCATCGACTTTCCACGGGAATGAGACGCCGGTATGGGAACTGGAGCCTTCACAGCAACAGCAGTGGTGCGACGAACATCTTGCCTCCTCAGGGATGGACATTATCCCCATCGATGTTCCCGCCGCTGGAGTTAAAGGTATCGCGGTTGTTTCGCAGCGCCCGAATACGCTCTCCAGCTCCAACCACACGGTATACGCAAAGAAGATGCTGGTGTCGCGGACCTGCGAAGGAATCGTTCCACAGTGGGCGTATTTCGTTCGTTTCATTGGGAATGCAAATTACTTGCGCTTGACCGCCTCCCGCGAGCAACTCAGCGACGATGAGCTCTTGGAAAATACTCGCGAGGCTATTGGAAGTGAGATTCGCGCCTGGCTCGAAGAGATGGCCAAGAACTCTCCTTCGCGTTTTAACGAGTTCATTTCCACCCATGCGATGGGATTGCGTGCCGTCGCTATGCGCGACCCTTATATGCTTGACCTCACCGCGCGCTATGTTCCCATGGAAAGCACGCTCGGAGCCGCTCCCATACTGACGCTCCTCTCCTCTGAGGAGACGATCCGATACACGCGTACCGTCGATCAGTACCGAGCCTTAGCCGATGTCGCAGCCTCACAGTCCATAGTCCTGGTGAATGCGGGCTATGCCTACGACGAAGAGCTCATCAATGCGCTAATGACGGATCCCCGTTACTCGACCTTAGCGCAGAAACTTCAACTGGTCGACCCCTCAGAGCTCCTCGACGCCTTCGAAGAATGTAGTTTGTCGGAGCAGGCAGAGGCCATGGACCTTATGTTGCTCGCGACCGAGGCGATCGACCCCTCTGATTGTGAAGTGGTACTGCGCCGCTTCACACCAATCACTTTGCCAGCGCTCTACCTGCCTGACCCAGACTTCGCGGAGCGCCACGTTCAGCGTAATTCCCAGGCTCAGGCCTCGAAACTGTGGGCGGGAATCATGGGGGTCACCGATCCCTTCGCAAATTCCAAGCCGCCCAGGCTGGTACTGAATCGTTCGAATTCACTGATTACACGATTGATCGTGGCAAGCCGCTCCCCACAGACCGCTATTAGTGTTCTGCGCGGACTCTACGTCCAGAGCCTTTTGTCAGGGCGACAAACTTTGGGGCCAAAAGAAAGGGCATGGGCGGCGCAGCTCCTTGGCTCATTGCTCGATTCCGCACTCGGCACGACCGACAACTAACTTTCCAACCCTCGGAAGGACTCCCATGCCAAACGCTGAAGACGTACGCGAACTTCTCGACTTCACCTCCCAGCTTCCATGGGGACCGGCGCGTAGTAGCCAAGTCGCACAGGCAGTTGTCTGGGCAGACGCCTTGGAGGGCGAGGCTGAACTACAGATCGATGCCTACCTGGCTTTGACCCTGTCCTATCAGCAGGGCAACGAAGAGTGGAAGGCGCTGGCTCCGGTCTCACTCCTTCTGAGCCACTTTGAAAAGAACTCAGCGGACTTTACTCCCGAACAGACCGAAGAACTCGCATGGCTCTTCAAGAGTGCGGTGGCCGCTGCAGGTCGAAACCCTGCGGTCTCAATTGACCAAATTGATGAACTGATTACCTCGCTTGCGACCTTTGTTTCCGGCCAGGGTTTTTCAATGCACGCAGTCCACGGGGTACGCGCCATGATTGGCTTGCGTACGGGGCGCCTGGACGACGCCCGCGAAGCACTGACCTTGTGGCGCTCTACGCCAAGCGACCAGATTAGCGATTGCGAAGGCTGCGACCCCATGAAGCAGATTAACGAGGCCGTCGCCCACAAGGATTGGGAACGTGCAGTAGCCACCGCGATGCCGCTTTTCGACGAGGAGGGCGCCTGCGGAGCTCAGCCCCACGGGATCCGCGCAAAAGCGATGATTCCGTTGTTAATGTCGGGGCGTCCCGAGGCCGCTTGGGAAGCACATATTCGCTCTTACCGACACCACCGCGGCGTTGCCAACAGCATCGATTACATCGGGTTGCATCTCGAATACCTCGTGCGCTCAGGACGCTGGCAACGCGCCTTAGAGATCCTGCGAGACAGCATCGGCATGACCTCTTCCCTTGAAAGTGCCTTACTTCTTGCCGAGTATCTTCCCGCTGCTGCGCTGACGGCCATCGAGGCCACACGACGCGGTCACGGCAATGAACCTTTTGGGGCCCTGTGCACCGGCCAGTCGCAGTGGTGCCAGGGACCACAGCTCGATGTCAATACTCCGCTTTCCGAGGCCGCCGAAAAGCTCTCACAGTGGGCATTGGATGTTGCCTCTCTCTTTGATCGGCGCAATGGGAATGACTACTTCACCTGTTTAGCGCGTGAGGTTCTTGAAGCTGGGCCAGTCGACGAACAGGCAGAAACACGTGCGCATGGCGAATGGCAGTTGGAACCCGTCGGTGAGCGCGAGACCATGCCCGATCCTCTGTCAACTATTGAGGGAGAAGACCTCCCCGCGCAGCAGGTATCAGCCCGCACTGCTCGCACGCAAGCCGAGACCATTGACCAATCAAACCCCTACCCACCCATTGACTATTCGCTGCCTCTTTTGCCAGCCTCGATGCAAGAGGCTTTTGATCGCTACGCTGCACAGACGGATGTCATCGGCTACAACGTGGAGACCAATCTTCTGACGGATTGGTGTCTTGTTAACACCTTGGATGTCGATGAGCTGCACTTTGACGAAAGTGATCCTCAAGCAGCTCTTTCCTTTGCAAGTTTTTCAAAAACTCTTCTGTCCTTGCGCAAAGAGCACGAGAAGTTTGAGTCCGTCTATGAGCGAGTAGCGCCGGTTATTCATTCAATGACTGAAGACGCTCCCCTAGTCACGCCCGGTTTCTTCGCAAAGATTTTCGGGCGGTCCCAAGCATCTTTCAGTCGCAAGGACCTGAGTATCACGCAGCTGGAATTACTGCGATACTCCTGCGAGCTCGATCGCTATTCATGGCTCGGTATGGAAGCGCCTAGCGACCTTCAAAAGGACGCAGTGGCGCTCTGCGATTCTTTCGTTTCTCAGATTGCTTCCATGACGTCAACACTGAACCGAGGAGCAACAAAGGCCGAGGATATTGCAGCAATCATTGATTGCCTGTGCACCTGTGGCGAAATCTTCCTCGATTCAGAGAAATCAAAGCAAGCGCTCAATGCCCTTGACACGATCGAATCCCTCAAACCCGCTTGCCTGCACAGTGGTACCAGCGAGGCAGCATTCATGCGCACTCTTAGCCTTGAAGGTGCACAGCTTTACCTTGAAATCGGCGACTACCGCCGAGCTGCACAGCTGGCTGACCAGGCTTTACGTTTAGAGACGCACTGCGACCCCTACACGGCTTTCTTCGCCCGATTGGTCATCTGTACTGCCAGCATCAAAGCCTATGAATCAGCCGAGGCCGTTTCCCAAGCCCTGCGCCTGAGTGAAATCATCACGCGCACCCCGCTGCGCTCCTTGGGCTTGTCTGCCGCGACAATCATCTCGGATGCATTCGAAGGTGCACACCGCATCGAAGAAGCAATTGAGCTCCTTGAGCAAACCATTTCGCGGGCAGGCGACTCCTCCTTCGCACGGCTTCTGACAGCGCTTATTCGCCTCACCCTGGCAAGCTACTACCTGTCCATCGACCAAGATGAAGAAGCCTACGAAACCGCAATGGCGGCCATTGACCCACTCGTCGCAAGCGGTAACCTGCGCGCTGCCTCGCGCGCGGGATCGCTGGCCAACGATGCCGCAAAGCGACTGCACGATCGTCCCAAGCGGCTAGCAGCGATCGAGCGAGCTCTTGAGATCGCGAAAGCATTCAAGGCTCCCCACGATGTCATCGCCCTGACTCGAATGGCCGCAAAGACTTACGTCGAGACCCCAACGGGAAAGGTGTCGGAAGCCGATAAAGAACGTGCCCTTCAAGCTGTAGATGCCGGATCTGCCTGGCTTGATTCCTTCCCAGAAGAACTAGATCCGCAGGAGATGGCTTTCCTCCGTGCCGGAATTACCTACATTAAGGGATGGGTATACATGACATCTCACGATCACTATCCGGCAATTCCGCTTCTCCAAAAAGCTTTCGCTCTCCAAAAAAAGATCAAGGACGCCGAAAACTATGTCTTCCCACTGGCTGCCCTTTCTCAGTGCTATTCCGAGCTTGGGGATACTGATGCGCTTCACACTCTGCTAATTGAAGTGAAGGAGACCATTAAGACCACTTCTCTTCACTCTGGAAAGCTCCGTACTCTTGCCCGCGAGATCGAGAAGGAACTCAGCGGCCAAGGCGAGGCATAGGGGAAGATCTTAACGAGTCAGGAAACGCTGACAACCCACAGCTTCGTTCTTTGCCTCACTCTCGCACAGTACTAGGACTTTAGTCGTTGTAGGCTGGTTTTGTTCGGAGCAGATCGAATTTATTTGGGCTGAACACCCGAATTTCACGGAATGCTCACACAAAGACCAAGGAGCGACTATGAACGTTGCAGAGCAGCTTGTCTCCCAACTGATCGACGCTGGTGTCCACCGCGTCTATGGCATTGTTGGAGACTCGCTCAACCCCGTTGTCGATGCTATCCGTAAGTCTGGCGGCAGCAAGAAGGGCGGTATCGACTGGGTTCATGTCCGCCACGAAGAGGCCGCTGCTTTTGCTGCAGCCGCTGAAGCACAACTGACCGGAAAGCTGGCAGTATGTGCAGGCTCGTGCGGACCGGGCAACCTTCACTTAATCAACGGGCTGTACGATGCACAGCGCTCCGCCGCCCCAGTTCTGGCAATCGCCTCGCACATCCCCAGCGTCCAGATCGGTCAGATGTACTTCCAAGAGACGCACCCCGATCGCTTGTTTAATGAGTGCTCGGTATACAACGAGATGATTTCCAGCGCCGAGCAGGCCCCGCGCGTCGTTAACGCTGCAATCCGTCACGCTGTTGAACTTTCTGGCGTCTCGGTTATCACCCTTCCCGGCGATGTCTCCGACCTGAAGGCGACTTCACCTTCACCGAAGTACGTACCTTCCCGACGCCCCGTGCTGAGCCCGAATGAGGAAGATGTCCGCCAGCTCGCAGATGTTCTCAATCACGCAAAGAAGGTTGCAATCTTTGCTGGCGCCGGTGTGGAAGGTGCTCATGACGAGGTCATCGAGCTTGCCGACGCTTTGAAGGCCCCTATCGGCCACACTCTGCGCGGCAAGGACTTCATCCAGTACGACAACCCCTTCGATGTGGGCATGACTGGCTTGCTGGGGTACGGTGCAGCAGCTGAGGGCATGAATGATGCAGATGTCCTTATCATGCTCGGCACCGACTTCCCCTACGATCAATTCCTGCCTGACACATTTACCGTCCAAGTCGAAAACCATCCGGAAAAGCTAGGACGTCGCACCAGCGTTTCGCTTCCGATCCACAGCGACGTCAAGCCTTTGATTACAGCGCTCTTGCCACTGCTTGATCGTGATCGTTCGGATGCTTTCCTTAAGGCCAAGGTGAAGAAGCACTCGAAGATCATGCACTCCCCCGTTGGCGCTTACACGCGCAATGCGGAGCACATGAAACCGATTCACCCCGAGTACGCTGCTCACATCCTCAATGAGGTTGCATCAAAGGATGCGATCTTTACGGCTGACACGGGTATGTGCAATGTGTGGACCGCACGCTACATCGATCCGCTTGGCACCCGTCGTCTGATCGGCTCTTTCTTGCACGGTTCGATGGCCAATGCGCTTCCTCACGCAATTGGTGCGCAAGTGGCCTTCCCGAACCGTCAGGTTATCTCCGTTTCCGGCGATGGCGGCCTTTCGATGCTCCTTGGCGAGCTGGTAACTGCACGCATGTACGACCTGCCCATCAAGGTTGTTGTCTTCAACAACTCGACTCTGGGCATGGTGAAGCTCGAGATGCTGGTCAACGGCCTGCCCGATTACGGCACCGATGTCCACGACGTGAACTACGCGGAAGTCGCAAGCGCAATTGGTTTCCACGGCGAGCGCGTCACCGATCCCAGTCGCCTGCGCGGAGCGCTCCAAGAGGCCTTCGCATACAACGGCCCCGCTTTGATCGAGGTTATGACCGATCCGAATGCACTCTCACTTCCGCCCGAGATCCGTTCGGGACAGGTGATTGGTTTCGCGACCGCGATGAGCAAGATTGTCCTCAACCGCGGCGCTGGCGAAGCTGTCGCGATGGCGACTTCCAATATGCGTAACATTCCGCGCCTGTAAGTCTGAGGGAGCGCTTTCTTAGTTTCCTCATAGCGCTTCCTCTCCTTGACGAGGCCGTGGCCGGGTACCGCGCACTTCTTTGCACGCCCCGGCCACGGCCTTGTTAATTAGGACAAAAGTCCCATCTAACTTTTGGCACACGTGTCAACAATTTCAACCAACAAACACACTTTTCCGCAGTCTAAAAACTATCGTTTTCATTCTTCCTAAAATCGTTATTTTCTTGCATAACCATGCGATTGTGACAAATTAAGCGAGATTCGTAAATAAATTTGGTTTTTTCCTTTTTTATGACGAAGGTGTCCTAAACTGAAAGTGTCACCGTGTCAGAATCGACTAAGGAATCACCATGTCGCACTCATTTATTGCAGTCGCGAATATCGTGAACGGTGTTGATCTAGATACCTTCCCAGCTTGGCTACGGATTACCCACTTCATCAACTTCATCATGATGGGGTTCCTCATTCGATCCGGCTGGGAAGTTCTAGCATCCCACCCGCGACTCTACTGGAATAACCACTGCACCCCCGGCTCTGAGTGGATTAAATTCACCAAGGACAAGGTGTCGACCGTCCCCGGCGAGTTCACCGCTCGCGATGATCAGCG
>CALHID010000135.1 GCA_938030835.1 uncultured Actinomyces sp.
ATCTTCATATCGGAACTCCGTGAAAATAGAACAAAAATATTGAGAGTTGGTGAAATGCCTGCGCAGACCGTAGGAACGATGACAAACTGTGCTCATGGAACAGATTGACCTTGATTTTGGAGATAGTATCACTGGTCTCCTTGTGGATTATGAAGATGATACCCCCTATGTGGGAGCGACATTGAGGCTTACGCCAGATGAAGGGATTGTAGTTGAGGTGCCATATGTGTTACATCGTACCTCTCAGCAGTTTGCGCATGTGCGTTCCTGGTTTGAGAATGAGGAATTGCCAGCAAGCTTGGTATTGCTTACGTCAGATGGTGCGATTGGCCTATTTGAAAATAGATGGCGATCCTGTAGAGAAGTATTCGGATATGGCTTTGCGTCCATTGGGAGATTTTGTCCATCTGTCACTACTTTGGGGGTGGCGCCAAAGGAAAAGGCTGCTCCCCTCGCGGTGCGTGAAGTGGATAGTTGGATTGATGGACTCGCAGTATGGTCTCCGATGACGGCGGTGAAGAAAGCGTCAGTTGTTGATGGGCAAGGTTGTGCCGAAGCGCTCGAAATCAACGCGGAGTCAAATAGTATTTTGGTCTGGAATCAGGGAGATGCGAGGTTAGAGCTGCGGACTACTTGGGAGGGGGGATCGACACAGGATGGTTATAAGCAACGTATCTTTGTGGATGGCAATGTTTCTATTGCTAGTAAATTTGAATCTGGTGCGAAGGGGATTCGTGATCATCTGAGTGAGCATCAGAAATTTAAAGATCTAATGACTTTTATATTCGGCTGTCAACTATCTTTTCGTCGTCACTGTCTGCATGATGAGCGCTTTGATATGCGTTTTGTTAATGGGGATTCTACGGGGCATATTCCACTTGTTGAATTTGTTAGCCTTGATACAGTTGAGGAGCGAGAGCGAGAAGTTCCGGAAATACGAAACTTGGGGAAACCAATTGCTGAGCTTGCGGAGATTGGGGTAGATGGATTGCAGGCTTGGGCTGAAAAATATGATGAATGGGAGCGGTTCATTTTGCCGAGTGTCAATGTTCTGGGGCGGCGATGTGGGTCTATTGAAGATTCTGTAATTTCAACCTGTATGAGTATCGAGGCTGCTGCCTTCAAAATGGAAGCTGTTAAAGGGGAGGAGTGTGTTGGGGGAGCTCGAGGACGGAGAAGTCTTCCGATCGCCGCCTGTGTTTATAGGTGTTTAAAAACTGTTGACATTCAATGGCCGGATCGAATTTCGTCGATCGAAGGGTTAGCAAAGGCAATTGCTAATGTGTATAACTCGATTAAACATGCTGATCGTGGAGGGTTTCCAGATGTTGTCAAAGTTCGTGTAATTTGCAAGGTGAATGAAATAATTGTGCGAATGTTGGCGGTGTATGTTGCAGGAGCTGGGGAGCGGGTTTTTCCTCGTTATAGAGATTCGGTGGAAGTTGAATCTGTAGTATCCATTTTGTCTAGGTATGACTGCCGAATTAAAGAGGATGGGTCCTGGGATATTGGGTATCAGTGATTTTTGAAGGTGGGGTTGTTAGTTCTGTAGTTCTCTGGCAGACTTTCGTAGGTTAGGGTATTGCAGTGTCTGTTGAGGTGCTGGATCCTATAAAATGCTTGTATTGGTCGTGGGCCTACTAGCCACCGCGCGGGATCGCGGGTAGTGTTGCCACGTTAGCCCCGCATGAAGGAGTGAATG
>CALHID010000136.1 GCA_938030835.1 uncultured Actinomyces sp.
CCCGATCGGCAGCGCGACCGAAGTCATCGTGCCTACTGTAACCCCAATCGCGATCCCCAGCGCCGCCACCACTGGCGCCGCCACCACTGGCGCCGCCGCCACTGGTACCGCCACCGCCACCGCTAGTGCCGCCACCGCCGCCCGGATTCTTTTCCCTCTCCTGCTTTTCGTATTCATCCAAGTCAGTACCCGGATCATCGGGGTCTTTCTTGGTTTGATCTTGCAATATTGAGGCGATCATTGAGCCCCGGTCTTTCAACATCTCAATGATGCGGTGCGCTGCCGCTTCACGCTGTTCGTTCGCCTGTTCTTCGACTGCCCCGACGTAGGCAGCACCCGTCGTGTACAGCTTGCCCATGAAGCGGATACCCGTTCCGGGCTTGTCAGCGGAAACCGAGACAAGCGGATCATCGCGCATGGCTGCAGTCTCAGCGTCGAGGAGGTCGGGTGAGAGTTTCTCGGCTTCAGCGAGCGCAGTTGCCATGACATCACGTCCCCGAAGATAGGTCTTATAGCCGCGTTCGTAACCCTCTTTATACTTCGTGATGCGGTTGATTGACGCATCAACCCATCGCTCCATAGCGGTACCAGTTGCACCGGTGAAGCCGTGGCCGCCTCGATAGGCGCGGAGACGTTCAATAGCGTCATCAAGGCATTTCAATGCATCTTCATGATCCTTGTCCCACGCTTCCAGTCCCCTGTTGGCGCGCGCGTACCCCATAAAAACCTTCAAGCGCTCGTAATTTGGTGATTTAACCATGAGAAAGGTCCTTTCGATCCGCTCTTTACACGCTCAGGCTTCAGGCTGTGCGTCTTGGGTGACAGGTCCGGTATTCGATGCGACTCCCGAAGGAGCTCCAGATGCAGTCGGGGGCGCGACCGGCGGAGCAGAAGAGGGGGCTGCGTCAAAACCAAGATCCGCAAGGGTCAGACCAAACCTGCGAATCATCGCGTTGAACTGATCCGGTCTCTGAGAACGAATTGCTTGCGCCTGCTCATCAGCCTGAAGTTTCTTGAGCGCTAATTCGTTCTCGTATTCGGTGCCGGTGAAACGTGTCATGGCGACATGCATCTTCGCTTCGAAGTTCTTGAGCATCTCAGACTCGAACACAAGAAGCGCAGACAATGCATCGAACAAGCCGGCTGCGCCATTCTGCATCCTCACGGGTCCTTCTTCGTGTC
>CALHID010000137.1 GCA_938030835.1 uncultured Actinomyces sp.
TCTCCGCTACGGGAGGCGGGCCGGCCCAAAATCAGCGGCGCAGGCCGAGACGCTCAATGAGCGAACGGTAACGCTCAATGTCGATGTCGGCGAGGTAACCCAGCAGGCGGCGGCGACGGCCAACCAGCAGCAGCAGGCCACGACGGGAGTGATGGTCGTGCGTGTGGGTCTTGAAGTGCTCGGTCAGGTCCTTGATGCGCTGGGTCAGCAGCGCAATCTGAACCTCGGGGGAGCCGGTGTCACCTTCGTGGGTGGCGTACTCGGCGATGATCTGATCCTTAACGTCCTTGCTCAGCGGCACAGGCTTCTCCTTATAACTCGTTGCACGGAGCCACAGGGCGTTCCCTGTGCATACAATCCGTGGCCGACATGACGGCTTAGACTAGTTTAGCATCCCATCTTCAGGCTTTAGTCGTGATCTGCAGCACGAGCGTCAACCTGAAGACTGAAGCACGAGGCGCTTAACGTGCTGTTACGGCCTTGGGATCCACTCGGGTGGGCACTCCGACGCCAAGAACGTAGGCACTAATCCTTAGATCCTCATCCATTTGAGACAGCAATGCGTCCAAGGATTCAAAAGATTCCATTGGGCGAATACGGCTCACAAACATAATGGAGACATTTTCGCCATAGAGGTTAAGGTCACTGCGCCCCAAGACATGCGCTTCAACGGTTCGCACTTCACCGTCAAACTGTGGGTTCGTTCCCACCGAAATGGCAGCAGGCAGGAATTCGGCTGCCCCACCATCACCAATATGACGCACGAGCCAGCCGGCATAAACTCCATCTCCGGGAACGACACCTTCGATGTCATTGCAGAGGTTTGCGGTGGGGAATCCCAACTCGCGCCCACGCTTATAGCCGTGTTCAACCGTCCCGCGGATGCGGTGAAGATGCCCCAATACGCGAGCGGCCCCTGAAACATCGCCCTCTTCCAGAAGCTGACGCACCCACGATGATGACCAGCGCCGTCCCTCAGGAGCGGTAACGTCATCCACCGAGGTAACGCTAAAACCGAATTCTTCTCCAAGGGCCGAGAGGGTCTCTAGATCGCCCGAATTATTCCGACCAAAACGGAAGTCCTTGCCGACAACGACTTCGGCAGCTCCCAGCGCATCAACCACATATTTTTCGACGAATTCACGGGGAGTCAAGGTGTAAACGGATTCGTCGTAGTGAATGACAAAGGTCGCATTCAATCCGGTAGCAGCCATGGCATCCAAGCGGTCACGCAAAGGCGAGATCAGCTTGAGAGGGCTATCCGGATTGTGCACCTGACGTGGATGCGGATCAAAGGTACAAGCAATCGCCTGAACCCCCATCGCACGCGCGTCGGTGACAGCTGCAGAAATCACCTTGCGATGCCCTTCGTGCATCCCATCAAAGTTGCCGATCGTGACAACTGAAGTCAATCCCTTAGGAATTTCGTCTAAGGAACGCCAAATCTCCACTGTGGTTACTTTCTAGAAAACAAGAACTGTTGCGAAACGATTGTCAATAATCTTGAGAAGTCCAAGCACTTCCCCATCCCCCCGACAGGCAGCAATCGGCCCAAACTCACCAGGCTGAGTTCCCGGGAAATGCTCCTCAACGAAACGAAGGACCTCACCGGCCTCGCGACGCGGAGCTTGTCCGTGCGAGAAGGCGCCGGCCTCGGCCTCGGAAAGAAGAAGGCAAGGGAACATTTCCCGTGCGGCTTCACTGAGGGAGGTCAGTGGAAGAGGAGCCTCTCCCCCGCTCTGTGCCGCGGCCTCGTCCAAGGACTGCAAGGTATGGGCGCAGTCAATTGAGAACTCGCCAACTCGAGTGCGGCGTAAAGAGATCAAATGAGCGCCACAGCCCAATGCATTTCCAAGATCGCGCGCAAGGGCACGGATATAGGTTCCCGCCGAGCACTCGACGACCAGATTGAGGTCAACACAATTGACGTGAGCGCTTTTGCCCTCCAAAGCGTATTCCACCCGGTGAGAGCGAGGCTGCCCTTGCGTTTCCAGTAGGGAAATTTCTACTTTTCGAGGCTCGAGTTTCACGTCCTCACCAGCACGGACCCTTGCATAGGCGCGTTTTCCGTTGACCTTGATAGCGCTCACTGCAGAGGGAACTTGAGAAATAGTTCCGCGGAAATGCGAAAGTACCGCTTCAATTTCCTCATTGTCGAGGCCGTCGCAGCCTTTGGCCGAAGTTACTTCGCCTTCTGCGTCTTCGGTTGTCGTTTCGACACCAAAACGCACCTGCGCTTCGTATCGTTTGGAATGATCAGTAATCCACGTGAGCAGTCTTGTTGCTTTGTTGATTCCAAGGACAAGCACTCCCGTCGCCATTGGATCCAATGTGCCCGCGTGTCCAACTCGGCGAGTATGAGCTAAACGCCGGGTACGCGAAACGACGTCGTGGCTGGTAATCCCTTGGGGTTTATCAACAATCAGCAGCCCCGAAACAGCATCAGTGGAGGCAGCAGACATTAACGTTCGTCCTGCTCTTCTTCCTCTTCAGGCTTGCGATAGGGGTCTGCTTCACCCGCGTACTGCGCACCTTCTGCCTGGCGTGCAACCTCTTCATCATGAACCCGCGCGGATGCGAGCGCGCTCTCGAGGGAAGCAACCGTTTCGGGAAGAGCGTCAGGAATGAACTCGATACTTGGGGTCAGGCGAATTCCCAGTGCTTTACCGACCTCACTGCGAATCAAACCCTTTGCAGATTCAAAGGCGCGAGCCGTGGCCGCGCGGTCTTCTTCACCACCAAGGACCGTGTAGAAAATCGAGGCGTGTTGGAGACCTCCGGTCACG
>CALHID010000138.1 GCA_938030835.1 uncultured Actinomyces sp.
AACTCCAGGAACAGCTAGGGTTCGACGGATACTGCCGTCCCGATGAATGTGAGCCCATCACATGTCTCGATGAGACCAGAGGCCCCGGCTGGTGGCTCTGGTGGGACTGAGCGCACAACGCGAGAGTGGCACAATAAAGGAATGCTCATTCATCTGACATCCGCCTCGCTCGAAGAGGATCCGCGCCTGGCCGACTACACGTCAATGACCGATGTTCATCTTCGCAAGAGTCTGGAAGTCGAACGCGGCCTATACATGGCGGAGTCAACGAATGTCATTATCCGTGCTCTCGAGGCCGGACATCACCCGCGCTCACTCATCATGGCTCCGCGCTGGCTTCCAGACCTCGAACCACTCCTCGAGCGATTCCTGGGAGCCAAGGACGGCGGCGAAGTACCCGTCTTCATCGCTCCTGAACCGATTCTGGAGAGCATCACCGGATTCCATCTTCACCGTGGCGCACTCGCTTCAATGCAACGACCTGTTTTACCTTCAGTGGCAGACCTTCTGTCATCTTTAGGAGAAGGACCAAAGCGTATTCTGATCCTTGAAAATCTGGTCGACCATACGAATGTGGGTGCCGCATTCAGAAGCGCCGCCGCACTCGGTGCCGATGCAGTTCTTGTTACTCCAGAATGTGCAGATCCCCTCTACCGGCGCTCCGTTCGAGTCTCAATGGGAACGGTCTTCCAGGTCCCGTGGACCAGATTAGAAGACTGGCCGGCAAATGATGATCTGCACGCAGCAGGATTTTCGTTGGCAGCTCTGGCCCTGAGTGATGATTCCGTCAGCCTTGATGACTTCGTGACGATGCCAGTGATGACGGATAAAGATTCACGTGTCGCCTTGGTCATGGGAACAGAAGGTGATGGTCTTAGGAAGAGTACCCTGTCACGCACCGATTACGTCGTTCGTATCCCCATGATGGGTGGCGTTGATTCGCTCAACGTTGCTGCAGCAAGCGCGGTTGCCCTATGGGCAACGCGACTACCTCGTGCGTAGTTCCTTCACGATATCCGCGATCACATCAACGCATTCTTCCCAACCACTCACGGCGAGGGTCGGGTATCCGGCAGCCTTCACTGGGTAATCGTTACCGGCCTCGTCTAGGCGATCCCCAATGAAGAGCATGTCTTCTGGTGCGATTCCAGTGATCTCAACGAGCTTGCCCATCCCGTAGGCCTTATCGATTCCGTGACGAGTGATATCAACCGAAGTTGATCCGCCCCCACGCACCTCGAGGTCTGGAAGATCCTCTGCGACCGCATCACGAAGAGCCCGCTTCTTGTCGCCTGTCGGGTCCCACGCGCGCTTCGCATCCAAAGGAGCTTGCTGCCCCAGCGCCGAGAAAGTAATCTGCGAACCCCGGTCCTCAATGATTTCACCCCAAGGATGGGCTTCCCAGACTCCTTGCTCACGCGCATGGCGTTCGAGCGAGGCAATTGCGCGCTCACGCTGCTCTGTAGTCAGGTCATTGGCATAGACCTGCTCCCACTGAGCATCCTGCTCATCCCAACGGTAGTAGCGCGTCCCGCAGGTGGGCATGAGATGTAAGTTCTTCAATTCAGAAGAAGAAGCGCCGAGGTTGTCCAGAAGCTGGGTGCGAAACTGCCCAAACTCTCCGCCAGAGATCACACACACTGGGACACACTCGAGCAGTGCACGAAGTTGATTGGCCATCGGCTCCGGAAGCGCAGACTTCGACGGTGCCAGGGTGTCATCAAGATCAAAGGCGACGAGGCGCACATCTTCCCCTATCGTGTCGGAACTTCGGCCTTTTGCGAAGCAAGAGTTTCCTGCTGCTCATCTGCATCCGGAGTTGGCAGGATTCTGAGCATAACCATGGATGCGACAAGCCCTCCCCATACCAGAAGGATCGTCACAATCATCATGATGATAGCAGCGGGATTCATGCGATCTCCTTAGATGTTGACGATGTGCTTGAGCGATGAGGATGCGACCAGGGCGTCAGGGTAACGATTGCGGATGCGAGGAGCGCAAAACCAACAGAGCCCCAGCCGAAGATGTTCACAAGATATCCGGCGTAGCCACCGTAGCCTTCACTGATGCTTGAAATCACTGAGGTCACCAGCATGAACGCCAGCACCAGAGGAATGATGATTCCGACGAGGTAGTCCCATACCGGAGGAATCGACGGTGCGGAAACGGAGTTCAGGTGCGTGCGCAGGCCCCGAAGCCTGGGGCGCACAAGTGCGGTGTAGAGCGTCATGGCAATCGCACAGCCAACAACTCCCACATTGTTGATGAAGTTATCAACGATATCCAAGGTATTCAGACCGGAACGCGTCGCGAAAAGCGCCAAAGAAATAATCGTTGTTGGAATACCCATGACGAGCGAAGCCTTCACGGGGGTCAAAGCAAACTTATCTTGAATTGCACCGGACACCACCTGCAAGAGGGAGAGTAGAGAGGTGACGCCTGCAAGGACAAGAGAAGAGAAGAACAGGACTCCGAAAAGCGGACCACCCGGCATCATCGAAATAATCTTCGGGAAGGTGACGAAGGAAAGAATCGGACCGGTCAGTCCCTTCAACTCAGAAACAGCGATTCCTTGCGAATGCGCCATGAATCCCAGCGCCGAGAACACGCCAATACCAGCAAGAATTTCGAAGGAGGAATTAGCGAATCCAGCGACCAAAGCAGTTCCGGTGACGTTCGACTTCTTGTGGAGGTACGAGGCGTAGGTCAGCATGATTCCAAAGCCAACCGAGAGCGAGAAGAAAATCTGAGCAAATGCGGCGAGCCACACCTTGGGTTGAGTGAGGGAG
>CALHID010000139.1 GCA_938030835.1 uncultured Actinomyces sp.
GTTGCCTGCTACGAAGGCCGTGTTGTCACCCTTGCGGATTCTGCAACCCACGAGCCCGCAATCGTTGAGGTTTCTGGTGGGGCATCTCGAGTACTCCGTTCGTCTTCTCAAGAGCACCTGAGCGACGATCTGATTTCAGTTGCACAAGCGGTTTCATGGACCAGCAGTGACGGAGAGACTGTCCACGGTTTCTACTACGCACCGAAGAACCCCGAGTTCACTGCTCCCGAGGGTTCCCTTCCTCCGCTCCTCGTCAATGTTCACGGAGGCCCGACATCCTCTGCTCGTCCGGGGCTATCAATCGCTGTCCAATACTGGACCTCTCGTGGATTTGCCTTCCTTGACGTCAATTACCGCGGGTCAACTGGCTACGGTCGCAAGTACCGCCAGCGCCTGAATGGGCACTGGGGGGTCCTTGACGTGCAAGATTGCGCCGAAGGAGCACAGTACTTGGTTTCCCAAGGACTAGCCGATCCTGAGCGCATTGCGATCAGGGGTCGTTCCTCAGGTGGTTATACGGTGTTGTCAGCTCTTGCTGACAGCGATGTTTTCACCGCTGGCACCTCGCTCTTCGGAATTGGCGACCTGAAGCTGCTCGAGGCAACGACTCACAAGTTCGAGTCGCACTACGATAAATTCCTCATCGGTTCGGATGATCTTTCAGATCCCGTGTGGGCCGAGCGGTCCCCGATCAACAAGGTCGATCAGATCCACGCACCACTTCTCTTGCTGCAAGGTACCGAAGATAAGGTCGTTCCTCCCTCACAAGCAGAGTCCATGTTCGAGGCCCTCCGTGACAGCGGCCGTCCCGTGGCTCTGCGTCTCTACCCGGGTGAAGGCCACGGATTCCGTGCAGCAGCGCATATTAAGGATTCGTGGGAAAGCGAACTCAGCTTCTATTCACAAGTCTGGAAGCTCAACGCAAAGGTCCCCGTGAACCTCGACATCGAAAACCTCTAAAGCTCGTCCAAGACGAAGATTGATGCGGTTGGGGGCAGGCCAGAGAGCCTGCCCCCAACCGCATTGGAACTGATAGGTATATTCCCTGAATCAGGGTCCAGAGAAGAGCTCTAGATCCTCTCTAGTACCGTCATCACTTCAAAGTGGTGCGTGTAGGGGAATAGATCCCAGGCACGCATATCGGTGATCCGGTAGCCCACCTCGAGAAGATCATGCAGGTCACGTGAAGCTGCAGCGGGATCACAGGACACAAGCAGAATGTGCTCTGCCCCGGTACTGGCCATCGCACGACAGACTTCTTTGCCAGCTCCGGATCGTGGAGGATCAGCGATGATAATCTCCGCACCCCCCAATTCCCTATTGAGTTCACGCACCGCAGGAGCATCACAGTCGCCAACAAAAGCGTCAAGCACATCACTACCAACGTTTGCCACGGCATCTGCAACGGCGGCCTCGTCAACCTCAAGGGTGACCAAGCGCCCAGCGCTGCCCACAAGGCGTGACAGTGGCAGCGAAAAAAGTCCTGCCCCCGAGTAAAGTTCCATCATCCGGGAAGCACCGAGCGAGGCGACGATATCCTCAACATTTCGGGCCAAAACTTCGGCTCCGCGACGATGCGTTTGCCAAAAACCTTGAGGGCGAACTCGATACTCATCTACTCCGTTTTCGCGAGAAACTGTCCACGTCACCGGCCCATTCCACACATCTGCCTGAGCATCCCAGCAACCCTCATCCGTGCAAATCAGTGTCGGCTGGCCGGGAGCAGCAATCAAACGGACTCGCGAACCCTCGGGAAGGTGAGAAAAAACCTTATTCCCTTCCCAGACATCGAGTTCATTGATCTCCTTGGCAGCTAAAGGCATCGACTCCAGCACCTGAATCTCATGCGAGCGATAGCGGCGCATACCAAGTCGACCAGCGTTATTCACAACGCACTCAATACGCGTGCGTCGTCCCAGAAGTTCATCACGATTATCATCACCGGGTGCCGGCTGAACGCTTACTCCCCCAATGGCCTCGACCTGCTCGGCAACACGCTCGCGACCAATACGTCGCAATTGGTCTTCTAGAACATCGGTTTTCCAGCGACGTCCCCCTTCGGGGCTGACGAAGGAAAGTTCTCCCCCACCTACGCCACCGGGGCCAGCTGCCGACCACACGCTGGGAATTCGATCAGGGCTGGGCTCAAGAATCTCGACGGCCTCGGCCCACAGCATGCATTTGTGTGAATCGATGACACGTGCGCGCACCTTCTCACCTGGAAGAGCGAATCGAACAAAAACCACACGTCCCGAATCATCGCGTGCAACGCAGGCACCACCATGCGCAGGCGCACCGATTGTGAGCTCAATCAGTTCGTCAGAATCGCTCATGTGTGGGCCTCTCCTCACTGGCGCTTGAATGGATCATTGACACTCTGTCTTCCATCGACCTGGATATCTTCACCAAGCTTCCAAGGGACGATGGTGAGCACAACACCAGGGATTCGCAAAAGAGATCGAGATAAGCGCAATGCCATCTGGTTATGGAGAATATTCTCCCACCAGTGCTGAACCAAGAACTGTGGAATATAGACAACCAACATTTCTTCGGGTGAACGTTGACGCCTTGAACGTACATACGAAATAACGACTTGTGTGATGTCTCTAAATGGTGAGGCGACGAGCGTCAAAGGAACGGGAAGACCTGATTCCTTCCATTCGCTACGAATATGCTTTTCTTCCTCGAGGTCAGAGACGACTGAAACAATTTCCAAATTGATAGGAGCCTGTGCGCGCGCCGTCGCAATGGCACGCATTGAAGGCTTCGATAAATTCGAGACCAAAACCAAAGCGCGAACGCGTGAAGGTAGTTCGCGCCGCGTATGCCAATCCTCCACCCGCAGCTGGCCACGAATGGTGTCATAATGACGGCGAATTAAACGCTGGATGGTGAAGACCAGAGCAATGAGCAAAACGGTAATCCATGCACCGTGAGTAAACTTCGTGACTAGGACGACAGCAAGAACGAATCCGGTCATCATAAAGCCGATGATGTTGACGGAACGCGAGCGAAGCACCTTGCCGCGTTCACTGCCATTTTGCGGAAGACGCAGGCGTTTATTCCAGTGACGGATCATTCCCAGTTGGGAAAGCGTAAACGAAACGAAAACACCGACAACATAGAGCTGAATCAACCGGGTCACGCTTGCATCGAAAAGAATTACCAATGCCGAGGCGCCCACAGCAAGCGCCATAATGCCATTGGAGTACGACAGACGGTCACCACGCTTGTAGAGCTGACGAGGCAGGAAGGAGTCACGCGAAAGAACCGAGGCCAGGGTTGGGAAGCCGTTGAAAGCGGTGTTTGCCGCAAGGATCAAAATAAAGCCCGTCACTGCGGTCACGAAAATAAAAAGTAATGAGCCGTCGCCAAAAATCGTCGAGGCCAACTGGCTGATAACCGGAGCAAAGTGCACATCAGGTTGGGCACTACCATGGAGATAAACCATCGAGGTATCGTCAACCATCTGCAGCCCCGTATAACGAGCTAATACGAGGATGGAAATCATCATCGAAGCGGCAATACCGCCGAGCATCAGCAGGGTAATTCCTGCATTGCGCGACTTAGGACGCTTAAAGTTCGGGACGCCATTTGAAATGGCCTCGACCCCCGTTAAGGCCGCACAGCCAGAAGAAAAAGCGCGCATCAGCAAGAAAACCCCACCCAAACCGGTGAGCCCATCGAGATGTGAACTTGCTGCGTGGATGTCGTAAGCAGCGCTATCAGCCATGGGAAGATTCCCCATGAACAGTCGCACAAAGCCGACAATGATCATCACTGCAATAGCAATCATGTAGGCATAGGTTGGGATCGCAAACGCTGTCCCCGCTTCTCGCGTTCCTCGCAGGTTGACCAAAGTGAGGAAAATAATCAGTCCAACTGCAATAGGGACTTCTGAACCGCGCAGGCCTGGGAAGATCGTGGTCAGGTAGTTTGCGCCAGAAGAGATTGACACCGCAACTGTCAATACGTAATCGACGAGAAGTGCCGAGGCCACAAGAAGTCCCCAACTGGGGCCAAGATTCGTTGTGACAACCTCGTAGTCGCCGCCACCTGAAGGGTAGGCGTGAACGGTTTGCCGATAAGACAAAACAACGACAGCCAAAACGCAGGCAACAACGACACCGACCCACACCGACTTGATGAGAGCAAGAGAGCCTGCCAATGCAAGGGTGAGGAGAATTTCATCCGGTGCGTAAGCCACAGACGACAGCGCATCAGAAGCGTAGATCGGAAGAGCAAGTCTCTTTGGCAGAAGTTGCCGGGCCGCAGCCTTGGAACGAATAGGACGTCCGATTAAAACGCGTTTTGCAGACTCAACGAATGATGACACCTCTTAAGCGTATCCTCTGGATGACAGAGCGTCACTTTTGGACGCGAACAGAGCAACTTTTGTGTCAAACAGATGCCATAACCGCTTTGAGCGAGTAGCGTTGAAGTGTGCACTTTGTAATTATGGGATGCGGCCGAGTCGGCGCCAGTCTTGCTACTATTTTGGACGCGCAAGGACACTCCGTCGCAGTCATTGACTCTGATTCCAAGGCTTTTCAACGCCTTCCTCAGGACTTTTCTGGCCGCCGAGTCACTGGACTCGGTATGGATCGCGATGCCTTAAAACAAGCGGGAATTAAAGATGCCTACGCTTTCGCTGCGGTATCGAATGGCGATAATTCGAACATTATTGCCGCCCGTGTCGCACGCGAGACTTTCCATGTCGAGCGTGTCGTTGCTCGAATCTATGACCCCGAACGAGCCTTTGTATACGAGCGTCTTGGAATTCCCACAGTTGCTACAGTCAAACGAACGACGGAATCGGTACTTCGCCGTCTGATGCCACCTGATGCCGCAGTGACATGGACGCACCCTTCTGGATTGGTTTCTTTGGTCACCGCCACTCCAATCGCTGATTGGTACGGACTTTCTTTCCCCACAGTCGAGAACTTAACGGGCGAGCGGATTGCCTTCGTCTCCCGCTTAGGAACGATTCTTCCCGCCCGCCCAGAGCTGGTTATTCAGGAACATGACCAGTTGTATTTCGCAATTTCTGGTGAAGATCCGCTCCCCCTGCGTGACATCTTGACACGCGCACCACGCCTTGAGGACTAAGAGATGAAGATTGTTATCGCCGGCGCCGGTTCCGTGGGACGCTCGGTCGCCCTTGAACTACTCGATCACGGTCACGACGTGACATTAATCGATAAAAAACCCGACCAGCTGCGTGTCGCTTCAGTGGCTGACGCCGAATGGATTCTTGCCGATGCTTGCTCCCCCGAAGCGCTTTCGGAAGCGGGCGTGCGTGATGCTGATGTCGTCTTGGCAGCAACAGGAGATGACAAAGCAAATTTGGTGATTTCACTTCTTGCGAAGACTGAGTTTGCTGTCCCACGTGTTGTTGCACGACAAAACAATCCAAAGAACGAATGGCTATTCGACGCCTCTTGGGGAGTGGACGTTCCCGTCTCGACACCACGAATTATGACTGCTTTGGTCGAGGAAGCGATCTCTGTCGGTACCCCGGTGAAACTCTTCGCCTTCAACTCTGCACAGGCTGCTATGTACGCTTTCGTCTTGCCAGACGACTCACCAATCATTGGCAGGAGCATTGGCGACGTCGCATTCCCGCCGCGTGTTGTCTTGAGCGCGCTTTTGCGTGATGATGCGCCTTTTGCACCTCAGGCGGATGATTCCTATCAGGCTGGTGATGAACTCGTCCTGCTGATTTCAGATCGCGGAGGTCACGTTCTCAACGCGCTAAACCGCATGCTGACGCAGGAAGTAGAAGCCGAGGCTTAGATATAAAGGGCTAGTCCTCTTCAGGATCCTGCGCAGATTCGGAACGCGCATGATGCAGCCGAAAATCATCCTTTAAGAGCCACCAGGTCAGCCAGGCAACAGGAATAAAAAGCGGGATTCCCAACGCGATCTTCATTGCTGAAAGCCACGCGACTTGTTCGCTGAGCCACAGGGGCACTTGAACAGCCAAGCGAATGATAAAGACTGCAGACCATGCCAAGGTCAGCCACACGCATTTTACTGCGAGATCGCGCGCTTCTGGCTCTTTCACCCAACGAATGGGACGCCCGGTTAAGAGTCCAAAAAGTACCGAAACTAGTGGCCACCCAATAACCAAACTGACCAGTAAGACCAATGCCCATGCTGCGTTCGTCACGATGCCCCAGGTGAAGAAGTTAATTCCCTTCCCCGAGACCAGTGCCCACACCAATGCAATCCCAACCCCAAGAAGCCCTGATAGAGATTGGACAATTGACTGGCGCTGAATGAGACGAATGATTGCAAATAGCACTGAGCACAATGCCGATGCGATCGCGGACGACAGCAGCGCACCACTGACTAGGTAGCAGCCTAAGAATACGAGGCCGGGAACCACGGCCTCGGCAATACCACGTGCTCCCCCAAGTACATCAGAGGCCGAAAATTCATCTTGGGCAAGCCACGCGTATCGGTTATTCGACATTGTCCTCTGCAATCAGACGATAGAGCGGGTTCGTCATCACTTTTACCCCATTGGTGACACCAATTGTTCCCTCGACTTCAAGGTGAACACCCGCATGCATTCCGGGGATGTCGCTGCGTCCAGGCCAGCGAAGGACAATTGTCCCTGTTCCGTCAAAGAGAGTGGCATCAATCAGCGGACGAATATTTTCCGGATAGTAGGTGACCGATTGAATCGTCCCAAAGAGAACCGCTTTTTGGCGATCCTGCACATCGGCGACGGCTAAACGTCCGCGCTCTTCCCGGCTCTGTTTCTCATCGTTAGCGTCGATGTCTTCACGACTCAGTGAAAGCCTTTTCACTGCGCGGTCGATAAGCTTCTTA
>CALHID010000140.1 GCA_938030835.1 uncultured Actinomyces sp.
CTGCTCTACATCGCTCAGGATTACATCTTCGCAGGTAATGCCAATGCAACCACGCTAGCAGCGGAGCTCATCGCCTCGATGGCAGTGATTACTCTGGCTGTCTCACTCGTTGCAGCACTGGGCGCTGGACCAATCACCGACCTGATTGGCCGACGAAAGCTCCCGGTTGCCCTGGCCAGCGTCATGTTTGCGATTGGCTCCGCAATGCCGCTGATCTTCCACTCTGCGCTAGGTATGTACCTCTTTGCGGGAATCGCCGGCCTTGGATACGGCGTGTACAACGCGATCGATCAGGCACTCAATGTTTCGGTCCTTCCCAACCCCGACGAGGCCGGTAAGGACCTGGGAATTTTGAACCTAGCGAACACGCTATCGATGGTCGTTGGCTCTTTGATGACCTCTGCAATTGTCGTGATCGTCAAGAAGGTCACTCATACAACGACAACGCCAACCTCGGCCTACACGATCGTCTTCGTTGTTGCGATCGTTATTGTCCTGATTGCCGCATGGCTCATCATGCGAATCAAGAAGGTTAAGTAAGCCTTAAACACAATTGCCCGGTGCGTCAGTTGCCTATTGAGCAACCGATGCGCCGGGCTTTTCTTATCAGGGCAGTAGCTGAAGAGGGCTCCTACTCCCCCACGCGCGCGTTCTGCGAGGCAAAGAGACACATCGCAGCGGCGCTTGCAACGTTGAGGGACTCTGCCTGACCGCTCATCGGAATCATCACCAGAGCATCACACGCAGCCATTTCTTCGTCGCTCATTCCCTGAGCTTCATTTCCAAAGACCCATGCATGTGATTGGACAAGCCAGCCACGTCCTTCAAGAGCAGCCTGGGACATCAGTTCACTCAGGCTGTAGGCACCTTGTGCACCAGAAGTCCCTAGGATTACGCAATGCTGATCGCGGAGGCACTGACAGGCCTCGTCAAAGGAGGAAAGGGAAACGATAGGAAGGTGAAAAACTGAGCCGGCAGAGGAACGAATCACCTTGGGGTTCGAGGCCTCGACACTCCCCTTCACGGCGAGGATCGCACGCGCCCCCATTGCATCGGCGGTACGCATAATTGTTCCCGCGTTGCCGGGGTCCCGGCCCTGAGCAAGAACTACAACGCAGTCTCCTGCATGGATTTCAGGGAGTTCGCTCTGGATCGCACCAGCACGTGCAACTGCGCAAATTCCCTGACTATCGCGGCTCAACGCTTCAGAGACCTCGTCACTGACTTCATGAACCCAGCGGCAGGCCTGCGTTGCCTCGGAAATAAGCTCGCTGTGTAGGCGCGCTGCAGATGCAGAGTAATAGACGTCTTCAACGAAGGAGGAACGGTATCGGACCAGTTCGCGAACTGCCTGGGGGCCCTCAACAAGGATCTTTCCTTGCTTTGAGCGCGCCGAACGCCCGGCCAATGCCGCGACTTTCTTCACGCGATCAGCGCGAGGATTATCGAGGATGGACGGGCGTTCGGAAAAGCTGCTCACTGAATGCTCAGGCCTTGGGCGCATTCACGTCGGCGGGCAGAGCCTTCTTCGCAACCTCAACAAGAGCGTTGAAGGTGGCGATGTCGTTGACGGCCAGCTCGGCGAGCATGCGGCGGTCGACCTCAACACCGGCCAGGTTCAGGCCTTGGATGAAACGGTTGTAGGTCATGCCCTGTGCGCGGGAAGCAGCGTTGATGCGCTGGATCCACAGGCGACGGAAATCGCCCTTCTTCGCCTTGCGGTCACGGTAGGAGTACACGAATGAGTGCGTGACCTGTTCCTTGGCCTTGCGGTACATGCGCGAACGCTGGCCACGGTAGCCGGATGCCTGCTCGAGTACGGTGCGACGCTTCTTCTTGGCGTTAACAGAACGCTTAACACGTGCCATTTTCTAAATCTCCTTGTCGAAGGTGCCGGTCACTTGCCCAGCAGGGTACGGACGCGCTTGACGTCGGCGGTGGCCAGAACCTGGTCCGAGGCCAGACGACGGGTCTTGCGGGAGGACTTGTGCTCGAGGAGGTGGCGTGCACCAGCCTGCTCGCGCATGATCTTGCCCTTTCCGGTGAGGCGGAAACGCTTCTTGGAACCGGAATGCGTCTTATTCTTCGGCATTATTTTGATCCTTCTTCTTCCGGACGGGGTTTAACCCCAACCTTCACTTCTTCTGTGCATCTGCCTCTTGCGAGGCCACACGAGCTTGGTCCTTACTGGCGCGTTCTGCGCGCTTACCGCGACGTTCTTCACGTTCGGCTTCGCGACGCTTGCGCTGCTCGTTGACCGCATCGGACTTGCGCTTCGTAGGCGCAAGAACCATGGTCATGTTGCGGCCGTCTTGGCGAGGCATCGATTCGACAGTGGCGAGTTCTCCAACTTCCTCAGCAAGACGCTGCAGAAGTCGGACGCCCGCTTCAGGTCGTGACTGTTCACGACCGCGGAACATAATCATGACCTTGACCTTGTCACCGGCGGAAAGGAAACGCTCAACGTGTCCCTTCTTCACCGAGAAGTCGTGGTCATCAATCTTCAGGCGGAAGCGAATCTCCTTGAGCTGCGTGTTCGCCTGATTACGGCGAGCATCGCGAGCCTTCTGGGCTGCTTCGTACTTGTATTTTCCGTAGTCCATGAGTTTTGCAACCGGCGGCTTAGCGTCGGGTGCAACCTCAACCAGGTCGAGGCCCGCTTCTTCGGCAAGACGCAGTGCGTCTTCCACGCGGACAACACCAACCTGTTCTCCTCCGGGTCCCACGAGACGTACCTCGGGAACTCGAATCCGCTCATTGATGCGAGGCTCGCTAATGAGTGGCTCCTTCCACAGTCGTATCCGTGACACGAAAAAGGCCTTCGTGCCACTGTGCGCACGAAGGCTTATCCCGGCAACAACATCCGTCCGGATGCTACCGTTTAACCCGATCCCCTGGCTCTACGTGGGCAACCCGAAAACTCGGGCGGGAATCAAGGTGGGAGAAACTCCGCTTGCACGATCGGGGCGAAATCCCCGATTGGTCGCTAATATCTTAGCAAATTCATTCCTCAAGGGCGATATCCGATTGCGGGCAATGCGATGGAATGACTCACATCCCCACCCATCGAGGGACCCATTGAATCTGGTCTGTAACGGCGCGCAGCCTCGGAAGAGCGCTGAGCCCTTCAATGACGCCCTGGACTTTTTCTCGTAGCTCAGAGCGCGTCAGGTCGTCGTTATACCGGCGCACCTTCGAGGCATCAATTTCAAGAATGATGCGACAGATTTCTTGGCCGGCATATTCCACGTGGAGATCACTCACCGGTGAGAATTCCTGGCTTGCCTGCTCCAGTAGCAGATTCTTTAAGTCCCGATCCTTCCAAGCAGGAAGCCAATGATCGC
>CALHID010000141.1 GCA_938030835.1 uncultured Actinomyces sp.
GGTCCCCGCCAACAATGAGCGCGCGAGCGCCAACGAGCCAGAGGACAACACCTCGACACGAGGGACCTTCTTCGAGAAACTGAAGTTCTGGAAGCGCGACAAAAAGGACGCCAACGAACCTGCGCGGCTAACCCCTCTGCCCGCCTGCCTAATGAAGTGGTGGACTCCACTGCTCGTAGCAGCCATCTTTTTTGCCCCGAGTCTCATCTGCGCGATCATCTGGGGAGGCCAACCTCATTGGCCATCATCCAAAGCGATGAAACTCTGCATGACGATCACTGGGGCCGGCCTCGCATTCTCAGCCTGGCAGCAGAGAAGCCACGATAATACTACAAACGCAAAGCAGGCACGGGCAGCAATCGAACGCGACGACTACTGGAAGCGCCGCGAACATATTTACCAGCTCCTCGGATCGAAGAATCCTGGCCTACGACTCAGCGCAGTTGCATTGCTCGCAGAACTGGCAGATTCTGCGGCTCATAGCACTCTTCTAAACGAGACTGAAAAACAACAGCTACAGCGCCACATCATCAATACTATATGCTTACAAATGCGACGTGAAGGAGCATGCTTGGAAAGCGAAGGGACGGAAGACGAGCACCAACAAATCCAAACCGCAATCCTTCAGGCACTATTCGAAAGAATCAATGAACACCACAAAGATCCAAATCTCGCTGACTGGTCACACTGCCTAATCTTCATGACCGACACACAATTCGTCGCCCCTTTCGCGATGACCCAGGTTATAACTCACGCAAAATTCATACTAGACAGATCAACCTTTCAAAACAGGTTCACCCTTTTCGAATCCAGCCTGAAGTCTCATCTACACATCAAAGATACGACCTTCCTATCTAAGCTAACTATCTTAAAAAGTCAGATCTCAGTATTCCAACTCCCCATCAGCATTACCGAAACCAATTACACCAAAAGCCAGATATCCCACAATGGCACATACGACACGATCAACATCAAACTGACAAACTACAACCAGCGACTAAAGCTATCAGAATGCGACTTTTTTGCCTCGCACTGCGAATGCGATCCCTCTTGCAGCTGCAAACGAGACAGAAGCAACATTTGCAGGTGTCAAACTAGCTTAGTTTGCGGTTGCAGACAAACATGCGCACACGCAAAACTAAGCTTCTCTTTTGAAGCCCTGAAGAACTTTGGAAGTAAAAAAGAGAGTGGTACACCAGAACTCACAATTCTCAATTGCCGAACCGGCGCCGTAAGAATAGCTATACCAGCAAATCAATTTCAAGCTAGACTATTTAACAACACAATATACGGACAGCTTGAAGCACAGTTCCTGCAGCTATCACAAAATAGCTCAAAGCGCACACGCTTCGTTGCAGAATACAATAGAATTGCGTTCACCAAGGAAATACAGCCTATTACCTTGACAAACAGGTCCGACGCCTCCTTGACTGAACTATGCACATTCACAGATAACTACACATTTTCCAAATCGGGCAACTCCAACCAGATTTCAGAACTTCAGTCGCAGCATATTAGTGAACACGGGAACATAATTCACTTTCAATTCCAATACACTTTTGGAGACAAGCTACAAACATTCTCATGGGACGAAGGGCATTTCAACGGCTCCAACCTATCCTTTCTCTGCGGATTCCATACCAAAGATGGCAAATATATCATCAGAGAGCCACGCTCAGTCGAAGACTATACATACATCCAAGACGCTTGCACTGCTGGCGTATTACAAAGTGCCACAAATGGTAGCTTTATTGAATGGTCAAGGGAAGGAGTGTCACATCTTTGCAATTCGGAGCATGGCGATCGTTCTTACATCGTAACAGAGCCAGTTCAATCACAAGATAGCCAATCACAAAACTCCGCTTCCGATCAAATCGGATCAACCAGTTCCGATTCATCATATTTGGCATCTTTCACACTTGGCACATCAATGTATTTCAATTGCGGCACCTTCATTGGAGAGTGGCGATCAAATAACGATTACTACATCATTCATCATTTCGCAACACTTTGGGGCGTACGCGGCATTGCCCACGCGATTTTCCGATTTGCTGCAACTAAGTCACCTTACTTGCGCTGCGTAATCGATGAGACAAACTTTCCCATGCGCCACGCGCTAGAGGCATTTGGTTTCAAACAATGCGGAACAATCACTTTCCAAAATTTCAACATACAAGAGTCAGATACGAGACACAGCACCCCTAAATTAGTCCACAAACTACTGCAGCACACGAAAGTGCCGATTCCATTTTCCATAAAACAAAAGGAGGCGTTAAACAGGCTCTTCCGAGTTGAGTGTGGGTGACCGGGTGTTGGTCGGGGGTTGCG
>CALHID010000142.1 GCA_938030835.1 uncultured Actinomyces sp.
CGCTTGATTTGGTGGGCCCTCAAAGAAACAGACTATTCCGATCAAAAGAAACAGAACCTTGTCAATAAATGGGGACTCCTCCCCTACACCGCACTGAGCATCTATTCGTTGATGCACGCGAAAGCACTCTTGTCTTGCGCGTCAGAGTGCACCTATCGCCTGTCCACTATCGCTATCGTATTTTTGTTTCTCCCCACGCTTGCAACCATTGCCTACATCGTGACAGAGGTTTCTTTCGTTCAAAGCGCCATCATCTGGATCATCGATAAAGTCATTCCTGGACAACGAAGAACTCCGGATCAGGCAAAACCACGACATCGAAAATAGTGCGGACGCCTCAGTCCTCGAACTCCAAGAAGGGAAGAGATCACACAAGGAGTTCAGCACATTAAACTCTACTGGGCGTACGCTGAAAATATCCCAACACATGCAGTATTCAATTTGAAGGATATCCGCCCGTGCGCTCGATTTCTTCCACTGATCTTGATTCAACAGATCCCGTTTCCACCCCCTCACGTGACCAGCAGGCAACGGCCTCAACCCGCCGAAAACGAGGAATCCTTGTCTTCTCCGGGGTGGCCATCATCGCGATTGCAGCAAGCGGAGCTTATGCCTTTACCGCGCATTCGACTGCCGCGGCTGTGAAGGATATTCAAGCTCAATTGGTCGATGCAGATAATGAATTCACCACTGCCCGCGAATCCGCTCAAGCTTGCATCGCTTTGGCTGGCGAGTATGGCCTTGATTCTGAGAACGTAACCGCGCTCAAGACTATTTACGCGGATTCGGACGCAACTGTTACCGCTCTGGCCGAGGCTCCCAACAATGCGAAGGCCAGTAATGAGAAGATCGAGTCGCTGAAGAAGGTCCTCGATCAAGCTAAGACCTCCACCAACAAGCTCAACGCCGTTCTAGCCCCCATCGCAGGTGAACTCGACGACCTCACCATTAAGAAGCTTGATGAAGCCGCTAACAAGGCAGACCAGGCACTAAACGACGCGAAAAATCTCATGGGTGAAACCGGAGGGAAAGTCAAGGACAATGCGACCCACGACGGCCTAAAGTCCACCATCGACAAGGCCGCTAAGACTATTGACGAAGCGCGCGAAGCCGTGAAGAACCGCTCGCACGTGGGCGATGAGCGTAAGTGGAACGTCGATGAGGAAAAGAAGCTCACCGATGCTGTGAACGCTTTGGGCGAGAAGTCGAATCAGGTTCGTGATTCACACACCCAGTGGGAAGCTGAACAGGCCGCTGCTGCTGCCTCGTCTCACGCTGGTGGTTCCTCTTCTCGTTCCGCTGGTTCTACCACTGGACGTTCTTACAGCAATAACGTTGGTGGCTCCGCCTCGCGCTCAACCGGTTCCGTTAGTGCCTCTCAGGGTGGTTCAGCCTCGTCCGGCCAGTCTTTCTGGGTTAAAACGGAGACTGTGGACCCGAGCTTGGGTTGGACTTGCTCAGGAACTCTCGGACACGACCCCAGTCGTTGCTGGGATAAGGGCGGTAACCAGATTTACAAGGACGGTCAGTGGTCTAACGGTAATCCGAACGGACGTTGGACTGAGGGCGGACACCGCTAACCCTTACCTGTACTGCAAACAAGTTCCTCTCCAAAAACACCTATCCGAAAGCTGGCTCAACTATGGCCACTCAGAACACGTTCACTATTACCGGTAACCGCCCCCGCAGCCCCGGCCTCGGCAATCAATTCGCGCACAGAAGCTAGCGGGTACGGAAAACTGAATAAACGCGAGCGCCGAGGCCTCGAAACCCGCCTGGATTTCAGACCTCGGTGCTGTCTTGCATCTGCTAAGCGCCAGCTCTCGCTACGGAAGGGAAATTATTCACTGGCCTCTTGGAAGGAGACTCCCCGAACATCAAGTTCAGCGAGCGGAGTCATGCGATCTTTTTTCACAAGGTGGTAGCCCAACCACACTCCAAGGAATAAAGGAACCCCGATATAAGAGGAAAGGGCATCCCATACGTCTCCAGCGAGAACTGCCTCGTAGTTCTGTCCAAAAAGGACAATTAAGCACATGGCAAATGCGAGAATGGGTGCGAAGGGGAAGAAAGGCGCACGATAAGGTAAGTCGTCGAGTTTATAGCCCTGAAGTAGGTACGCGCGACGGAAGCGAATGTGGCAGGCGCAAATCCCCAGCCACATGAAGATACCTG
>CALHID010000143.1 GCA_938030835.1 uncultured Actinomyces sp.
CCCTTCTAAGCGGAGTTTTGAGTTACTCGTAGCTCATGCCTCGTCTGCTTGGCTACTGGGAGTGAGAGGCGTTTATTAGAGCTATCAAGCCACGCACATCCCGACGCGTGGATGTTTATTAACTACTACTTACTGCGCCTAGTTAGTTTTTGGCTTTCTGTCAGTCTTTTCGACTTAGCCTGCAGGGACATCGTTTTTCTTTGTGAGCTAGTGGGTACTGTGCCTCTTAGCGGCGCAAAAGTTGTGCCCGCGAACGGAAGTTCGCGGGCACATGCGTCTTACTCCGAATTGCAGTTCACGTTAGATCCAAGTCGGGAACCACATGTGAATGTGCCAGAAGTTGTAGGAGATGAGATCTCCTCGCCATAGAGGCATAAAGAAGATCGAGACAGCCGTAATGAGCAGGACAATTAGCACAGCGCCAATGGCAAACCTTTGACGGGTTACGACATTAGCGCCCATCCACCTGTAGTCACCCTCTTCAAGAGGTTGGGATGCATACATGCGGTCGGGATCTATCTCGCAGCGAGTTTGATCCAGCATCAGCCCAATCACCCATGCCGCACTTAGGCAGACGAATGGAACGAAAGCAATCGTGTAGAAATTAAAGATTGTTCGGTTTGCGTTCAGATACCAAGGGAAGTACATCGCTAAGTATCCGCAGACAACAAATCCCGTTCGCCAGTTGCGATCTCGTAGCGTCACGAATAAGACGATGAAGAAGGCAATGGCCGCAAACCACCACAGAAGCGGATTTCCTAGCGCGACAACGGCGTTGACACAATCCGACTTATCGCAGCTTGCATCAGCGATTTTGTTCCAAGCGAAGGACGTCGGGCGAGCCTGAACAAACCACTGCGCGGGATGAGCCTGATAGGTGTGCGGAGTGGTTAAACCCGTGTGGAACTTCAGCATCCCTACGTGGTAGTCCCACAGGTCGTGGAATGCCCCAATAAACCCGTGGGTTTTGTGACCGTAAGCATTCCAGTGCCTAAACCAGCCGAACCATGAGGCGACATACGTGATAATCGCGGGCGGAACCATGGCCAAGAATGCAACGGAGGTGTCGTTGATCAAGGTTGCGTAGAACGCACGTGGGTGCCCAAAACGACGGCGCGTCATCCAGTCGCGGAAAGCGACAAACAACCCCAAGACAGCGAGCGCGTAGAGACCCGACCATTTGACCGACATTGCAAGTCCGCACAAGATGCCTGCGACCAATAGCCACCAGCGTGCACCCGCATGGGGGCCGATTCGAGAGGGGTTATCGGGGTCCGGCTTCCATTGGGAGAGTTTTTCAACCAAACGTGGGTGCGAGATCTCCTGATCTTTCAGGACCGCAAGGAACGCGGCAGCGGCAAACATCGCCAGGAATACATCCAGAAGACCGGTTCGCGAGAGAACAATCGCGATGCCATCTGTTGCCATAAAGAATCCCGCAAGCGCTGTGATAGCGGGGGAGCGGAACAGATGCTGTGCGATTCGCGCGGTGAGGAAGACAAGAATAATTCCTGCGATGGCTGCACTGATGCGCCAGCCGACCGGGTTGGTTGCTCCGAAGATGCGCATTCCCAAGCTGATCAGCCACTTTCCGACCGATGGGTGGACGACGTAACCACCATTGGTCGAAAGCCCGGAGTAATCACCCGAGATGAACATCGGGTCGTTATCCTTCGCCCAGCTTCCCTCGTAGCCCAAAGTCATCAGGGAGTAGGCATCTTTGACGTAGTAGGTCTCATCGAAGACCAGAGTCTTAATTGTTCCAAGACCGGGAAGCCTGATGAGCGCTGCCAAAAGCGTCGTCAAAAGAGTTGCAATCCAGCCGGCTTGTGCAGACATCGGGAAACGTGCCCACTTGGGAATGGGGACGGGCTTCCACTCGCGCCCAGTTCCTTCAGGAGTGGCTTGTCCCTCTTCGCCTTCTGGGGCTCGGTCGGGCTCTTCGCCTTCGGTCCGCGCTTCGTTCGTATTTTCATCACTGGTGCTACCGGGTTTTCCCTCTGCAGAGGAGGCCGTGAGTTCTTCGCCCTCTGTTAAGGCCTCGTCCACCTCTGCTGAAGGGCTAGGTTCGCCTTCCGGCGCCTCGTGAAGAGACTCCGGGGCAGCAGTCGGGGAAGTCTGCTCCTGGGCCGAGGTGGGGTCTTCGGGAATATCTGAATCGGAAAGAGTCTTGTCGTCCACCCAATCAGTTTACCGATGCCCCTGCTCAACTGGAGTAGCACACCCAAAGGTGCGACGATTGACGCGTGAGTGAAGACCAGGATTACATTCAGGCCCCCGCGTCGATCCTCCTTGCGGCCACCCCGATTGGCGACGTGCGCGATGTTTCCGCGCGCCTAGCCCCCGCACTTGAGCAGGCGGACATTATCGCCGCAGAAGATACGCGCCGCCTCTTGGCTTTGGCCTCGAGAATGGGAATCCGACTGACTGCGAAGCTCATTAGCCTCCACGACCACAATGAGTCCGCTAAGGCCTCGGCAGTGGTCGAGCAAGCGCGAGCGGGTGCGCGCGTCGTCATGGTTTCCGATGCAGGAATGCCGACGGTTTCCGACCCCGGGTTCCGCCTGGTTCACGAGGCCACGGCAGCCGGAGTCCACGTCAGTGTCCTCCCGGGACCATCCGCTCCCGTAACCGCGCTGGCCCTGTCTGGACTTCCCTCCGATCGTTTTGCTTTCGAGGGTTTCCTTCCGCGAAAAACCGGGGAGGCAACGCGCTATCTGAAGGCTCTGGCGCAGGATCCTCACACCCTGATCTTTTTTGAATCGCCCAAACGCGTTCATGACACCCTGATTCTCATGGCTGAAGTTTTCGGTGCAGACCGCGAGGCCGCGCTGTGCCGAGAGCTGACGAAAACCTACGAAGAGGTGATTCGTGGAAGCCTTGCAGAGCTGGTTGACGCCACAGAAGGTGAAGTTCTTGGCGAAATCACTCTGGTGATTGCGCCCGGACATGCGCAGGGGAATGCGGATGACCATGTCGAGGCCGTGCTTGCCTTGGCAGCAGAGGGCATGCGTTTGAAGGATGCCGCTGCCGAGGTTGCCGAGGCCACGGGGCTACGCAAGAACGAGCTCTACCGGGCAGCGCTCGCACGCACAAGCTAGGGGAGTGCGAGCGAGCTAGGGAAGCGGGCGCGAATCACTCCTGAGAGGGGACCAGCTCAACTCCGGCCTCGGCCATGCGATGAGCTGCGGCCTCACCCAACTCAGGACTGACGGGCTCAGTGAGGTCAGTGAAGACTCGCACTTTAAAACCGTCTTTCACGCCGTCCAGCGCTGTTTCGCATACGCAGTGGGACTGAGCGAGGCCAACGACATCCAGCGAATCAATACCTTTGTCGCGAAGGAGCTCAAGCAGGGGACGCTTCGTTGCCACATCTTCGCCGTCGAAGGCAGAATAAGCAGCCTCGTACATGCCCTTGTGGATGGTGACATCTGCATGGAGGGCGGCAAGGGCTGGGTGCAGCTCGGCCTCGGCAGTACCTGCAACGCCATGAGGAGGCCAGGTGTCGACGAAGTCGGGGTGGTCAGAGAAATGTGTCCCCGGATCAATATGCCAATCTTGTGAAGTGACGATGCAGTCGTAATCCGTTGCGTGTGTGGCAACGAAATCAGCGACGCGCTGAGCGCAGGCATTCCCACCTTCAACGGGAAGGGCACCGCCCTCGCAAAAAGTGGGTTGAACATCAACAATGATGAGCGCGCGGGGCATTACATCCTCCCAAAGTATGAGCAGCGTGTGCTTCGAGAATAGGGCAGGGACGACTGGAACGCCAATAGGCACTAGACTAGGGGACCATGAGTCGTATTTTGTCTGCCGTTGCATGGCCCTATGCCAACGGCCCTCGCCACATTGGTCACGTTGCCGGTTTCGGAGTTCCTTCCGATGTTTTCTCTCGCTACATGCGAATGGCCGGGCATGACGTGCTGATGGTGTCCGGAACCGATGAACACGGAACCCCCATTCTGGTCGCCGCCGATGGTGCCGGAATGAGTGCTCGCGAGCTGGCCGACCAGAACAATCGACTCATCGTCGAAGACCTAGTCCAGCTGGGTCTGTCCTACGATCTTTTCACACGTACGACCGCTGGAAATCACTATCGCGTCGTCCAAGACATGTTCCGGACCGTCCGCGATAACGGTTACATGATCGAGCAGGTCACCCGCGCGGCAATCTCGCCTTCGACCGGACGTACTCTTCCCGACCGTTACATCGAAGGTACCTGTCCGATTTGTGGTGCTGAAGGCGCTCGCGGTGACCAGTGCGATAACTGTGGCAACCAGCTCGATCCCACGGATCTGATCAATCCTCATTCGCGAATCAACGGCGAAACCCCAGAATTCGTGGAGTCCGTCCACTACTTCCTGGATCTTCCCGCACTGGCTGACGCGCTTTCAGCATGGCTGGATGATCGTGATCGTTCCGGCACATGGCGTCCCAACGTCATCAAGTTCTCGAAGAACTTCCTTGAGGACATTCGCCCGCGTGCAATGACACGCGATATTGACTGGGGAATCCCGGTTCCCGGTTGGGAAGACCAGCCCGGTAAGCGCCTGTACGTGTGGTTTGACGCGGTGATTGGCTACCTGAGCGCTTCTATTGAATGGGCACGCCGCACGGGGGATCCCGAAGCGTGGCGCCAGTGGTGGAATGATCCGGAAGCCCTGACTTACTAC
>CALHID010000144.1 GCA_938030835.1 uncultured Actinomyces sp.
GACGGCACGATCACCGAGGACTTTGAGGGCCTGGCCGCCAACAACGGGCGTGCGAAGGCGGAGAAGGATTCCGCGATCACCGTCATCGTCATGAAACGTAGTACGCGCCAGTTGATACAAAATGACGGTGTGCGTGGCTTCGCCCTCGCTGCTTGATCGGCCTGGTAACAGGCCTTTTTCTGTATCTGCTGGTGTGCGTGGGCGTCGAAAAGTTCGAGAACGGACACGCGTCTGGGATGCCTTGCGGGTGCCCAGAAGTTGGTCATGTCTTCCGAAGATTGGAATTCAATCTCAGACAGTCCCAGGGTCGCCCTCCGAAAGACGCTGTAGATGGGTGTCCCAGAGATATTCAACGACACTCAGCGCAGCACCAGCAGCAAGCCTGGCATGCCGAGGGGACAAAGCCACATACGACATGCTCTTCCCGTGGCCCGAACCGTACGAATTGCGTAGCTCCGCAAGGCTTATGACCGTATTCGTTAGAGACCCCAGAAGCCGCTTAACCTCATCAGCTTGCGGAATAGTTGCATTGACTTCCTTCGGTGCAATTTGAAGGGTCTTCTGCGTCAATACCACGAGCTTTGGCAAGCTGATGGAGGGCTCGGGTTGGACGGCGCGTGCCTCAAGAATCGAGTGGCAGCAGGATTCCACGAGTTCCTTAGCGAGACCGATCGCCATAGTGGGATCGTCTTGGACATCCCTCATTAGAAGCTCGCGTTGCTTACTGAGGTACTCACTCGTGAAACCGCGAGAATCCAGGTACTCGTGTCTGGTTCGGAATGTCGCACTTACGGGGCCGAGTTCCTTGAGTATTTGCCAGCACTTGTCTGCAATCGATTGCATACAATCAGGAGCATTCTCTCGCTCGCGAACTTCCCATTCGCCCATCAGTGCGTTGAGGAGTTTGATGGAGTCCTCACGATCAGCCTCGTAAAGGTACTGTTCAAGAGATTTACCCTTCGAAAGCCCATATCGTTCCTGAATCGAGACACCTACAACCCCCTTAGTAAATAGCGCGAACCCATGGTCACTGAAGTCGAGGACGTAGCCACCCTTGTTCAGCAAGCGAGTGAATTGTCTAATGGTCTGAGGGTCTAAAGGAGTTCCCATGTTCACTCGCCATTTCGGAGGTTCTGGTAGATGTCACGGCTGAAGAGACCCATGAGTTGCTTCTTGGCATCGTCATTGTTGAGGAGATGCGAGAAGAACTCTTGGTTCTGGCCAAGGCCAGCCAGGAGGGCGTCATCGATGGCCGAGTAGTAGCTGAACTTGAAGTCGGACTCGGTGTTGTTGCGTGCGCTGGTCTTGAGGGCTTCAGATTTCAGGAGAAGGTCCCTGATTTGCAGCAGGGCCTTGACGGCGACGTCCTGGTCGAGGTTCTGGCCCGTGCGTGCGTTGATCTCAGCGAGGATCTTGGACAGTTCTTGTTCCTCATCCTCACTCATGCCAAGGCCCCCAGCCAGGGGAAGGCTCACTACAGGCTTAGCGACCAGGTTTGGTGTAGCGTGCTCGCCGGTCTTCTTCTGTACGAAGTTGCTGGCCTGGATCTTCCCCTTCAAGTCGAAGCCGCTACCGGGGTGCTTGACGGCGAAGAAACGCAGCAGATAGGTGATGAAGTTGTACTTGCGGTGTAGATCGGTGTCCTCGAACGAGGTGGCTTGAATGAGGAACTCGTAGAAGCGGACGAAGGACTTCATCAAGCCTTGGATCTCGAGTTGCTCCTCAATCGGGAGCCGCTCAATGGCCGCTTTTGCTCGCTGCAGGTAGTAGATGATGCGCTGCTGCGTCTTGGCAGTCGTGCTACCTGAATAGATGAGATCGTTAGCTTTCTCCACATCGTCAGGGTCAAGGACGAGGTAGCCATCGATCTTGGCTTCGAGTTCGTAGATGCCGTCGGAGGTGACGGTGTTCGACAGCATCGTGGTGGTGTAATACGGGGCAAAAGAGTTCTTGATGGCCTCGTAGTCGTTGACGAAGTCGAGCACAAAGGTGCGCTTGTCATAGGGCGGGCAGATCCGGTTCAAGCGTGACAGGGTCTGCACTGCTGATACGCCGCGCAGCGTCTTGAGCACGTACATCGCGCACAGCTTGGGCTGATCGAAGCCGGTCTGGTATTTATTGGCCACTAGTAAGACTCGGTAGTCGTCCTTATCGAATTCACTGGTCAGACGTACATCAGGAAAGCCATTCATCCCGGCTTCGGTGTACTCCGTCTTGTCTCCTTCAAGGGTAACTTTGCCCGAGAAGGCGACCAGGGCGTGAATGTCTTGGTATCCCTTGCGAGTCACGTAGTCTTCGAGGGCTTGCCGGTATTTCACGGCTTCCTGGCGAGACCCGGTGATCACCATGGCCTTCGCTGTACCTCCGAGTTCCCTGGCAACGGTGGTGCGGAAGTGTTCGATGATGACTTCGATGCGCTGCTGGATGTTCGTCTCATGCAGTGCCACGAATCGTGCGATCTGCCGCTTGGCGTCGTTGGTTTTGCAACGCGGGTCTTCTTCGATGGCCTTGTTCAGGCGGTAGAAGGTGTCGTAAGTGGTGTAGTTCGTCAGCACGTCCAGGATGAAGCCTTCTTCGATAGCCTGCTTCATGGAGTAGACATCGAAGGCCTCCCACAGGCCCTTAGGCG
>CALHID010000145.1 GCA_938030835.1 uncultured Actinomyces sp.
TCTCCACAATTTGTCCCGGACCACTGTCGGTGGTCCGGGATTTTCTGTTGGTATTCCAATGCTCTTATGCGTTCTTTTATGAAATGCAGAAGCAAGAAAACGGTATCAAAACGGTACCAAAAACGGTACGCATACTCTTGCTCAGCGGTTTCAGGTAAAACGCACTAACTCTTCAGCTCTCAAATGGGAAAAATTGAGGGCTGTCTTGTTCGTTTAACTCCAGAAAAGATACTCAGATACCTGAGTTTCTCGAGTAACACGCCTACTTCTTAGCCTTCTCCAAGGCTTAACTTCTGGATTTTTGGTTCGCTCACTAGTTTGCAACCTGAGTAATGTGCATACGTATAATGAGAAAACCCTGTGCGGTACGAAACGATGGAGTTAGTAATGGCTTTTGAAGATGCCTTGACACTTTTGTCCAAGAAGGTTGCAGACCAGTGGGAGCAGATAGAGACTGAGGAAGCGACAAAGACTGCTTTTATTCTTCCTTTTATCTCCACAGTCCTTGGTTATGACATTTTTAACCCGCAGGAGGTAATCCCGGAATATACAGCCGATGTTGGAGTTAAACGTGGTGAAAAGGTCGATTATGCGGTGATGGACGGCGGTGATGTGCGCATTCTTATTGAATGTAAGAAGGTCAGTGGAGACCTGACTGCCGAACATGCAGCACAACTTTATCGATACTTTTCTGTTACAAAAGCGCGGATTGCAGTGCTCACGAATGGACGTGTATATAACTTTTACACCGATCTTGACGCGCCTAATATTATGGATCAACGCCCATTTCTGGTCCTCGATCTGTCGGATATTGACGAGACATTGCTTCCCGAACTGCGAAAGCTGACGAAAGAGCGCTTTGACTTGGACTCTGTTGTGAGTGCTGCAGAAGAGCTTAAATATGTTGGTGCGATTAAACGTGAAATCATGGGGGAGTTCAAAGCCCCGTCCCCAGATTTTATCAAGCTATTTACGTCAAGAGTTTATGATGGGCGTCTTACGCAACAGGCCCTCGATAAGTTTTCTGTTCTGACAGAGAAGGCGCTCGGACAGTTTCTTAATGAGCGGATTAATGATCGCCTTAAGAGTGCATTGGGTGCGGAAGTGAATGCAGTTATGCCTGTGCCTGAACCGCCGTCTGATGGAGCGCAGGAGTCAAATGCTGAGGCCATTGAGAGTCCTAGTGACTTAATTGAGACCACCGAGGATGAGCTGACTGCCTACCGAATCGTTAAGGCTATTGCATGTGCAGAGTTGCCTGCAGGACGTATCACCTACCGCGATGTTCGCTCGTACTTCTCGGTATTAGCAGATGATAATAACCGGAGGCCGATTCTGCGTTGCTACTTTAATGGTCGCGTACACTACATTGCTTTCGTCGATGAAGATAAAAATGAGGAACGTTTTGTGCTCGACCAGCTTGAAGACATTTATCAGTATACAGACCGAATTCGTGCGGCTGCCCGACGGTGGGCATGAGAATTAGTTCCATGAAGGTGCCGGACTCCCTTGGAGGAGTTCGGCACCTTCATATTTGGCTGCGTTTTTCTTCAGAAGAGTTGAAAAGCCTAAGGCTCTTCCTTATTGTCAAACTAACTGGAGCAATAGTGTACCCAAGCGATATTTGAAACATTAGTGTAATTTGCGACTCTCTGAGATAAGCGTTTAAAAGTAATAGATTCAGCAAAATAAGGTCGCGAATATTCGCTTCCAAGACTTCGAGAAGCCTGCTTTCTGCGTGAGTTGAACCAAAGACTCGATTCGCATCGATGCGCATCACTTTGCGCGTAAATCCGCCAAATTATGCGCATCAGAACCTCTAAGTGAGCCATAAGAATTCGTGCAGAAATCTTGTAGCAGATGATGAGTCCGAATCAAGATTCCTTTACAAATGCTCCCACGAAGCTTCCTTAGGGTTGAAAACGTATAGGCCTCCTCTTAGCCGCAAAACGGTAGGGCTGCCTATTTCGACACCTAGAGGCGACCAAATTTCGCAATCTCATATGCGGAAGTGGTGTCGCTGCCGATACAAAGGAAGAACTTCTTCATGAAACACCGAAAGATTGTGGGAGCAGTTGGCGCGGCTGCCGTCATTGCAATGGTGCCTTCACTGGGCGGTAACAGTGCCGTCGCTGCCGGTGAGGACACGACCTACGGGGCTTCCTTCCCCTATACCCGTTACGAGGCCGAGCGTGGCCAGCTTGACCGTGCACACGTCGTCTCGCTTGATGAGAGTCAGTCGGTTAACGAAATGCTTGACTCAACAGCGATTGAGGCCGGTGAACAGTCCTACGTCGAGCTCGAAGGCAAGGATTCTTCAGTGAGCTTCACTGCCGAAGTCCCCGGGAATGCAATTGATCTACGATTCACTCTTCCTGATCACAAGGCTGGAAGCGTAGATATTCGCGTTAACGGAGAAAAGGCCGCCACTTTTAATCTCTCCTCAGAAACTGCGTATCAGTATGTTCAAAAGAGTAAGGTCTTTGACGAAGAAAAAGACAAGTTGGCAGGCGAAGGACCAATACATGCGCGCTTCCAATTTGATGAGGTCCACGCTTTGCTTAATCGCCAAGTAAACCCGGGAGACACAGTCAGCGTCGTTCGAACGGGGAGTGAAGGCTATGCCTATGGCATTGACTTTATTGAACTTGAACAGGCTCTTCCTGAGATTCAGCGTCCCGATAATTCGGTGAGCCTTACTGATGATGACTTGACGGTTACGGAAGAAGTGAAACCGGGGGAATTTCAGACCCGTTCGGTTCATGCATGGGCCAACGATGGAAAGGACGACTCTGAAGCTTTCCTAGCAGCCCTTAAGCGCGCATCGGATGAGAAGAAGACTCTGTATATTCCGCGCGGAACCTTCGAGTTTGATAGCCAGCTGGTGGTTCGGCATTCTCCAGATGATAACCACCAGCTGACGATCCAAGGTGCAGGTATCTGGTACTCGAATCTCTTCTTCCGTAACCCGAACAAGGCCAGCGGTGGGATTGTTCTTGAACATGCCAGCCACGACCTGCGCTTCCGTGACTTCTACATGTCGACTAATCTCAAGTCCCGTTACGACGAAGGGGCAAACTATAAAGGATTCCAAGGTGTCACCAAGAATTCACAGTTTGTGAACCTCTGGATCGAACACTTCGAGTGTGGCTTCTGGATGGGTGACTATGTCAACCAAAAAGACATGCAGTACACCGAAAATATGCTGGTCGATCACTCCCGTATTCGCAATAACTTTGCCGATGGTCTGAACTATTCGCAGGGTAGCCGGGATTCGGCCGTTCGCAATTCCAATGTTCGTGGGAACGGCGACGATGGTCTTGCCTCGTGGTCAAGTCACGCGCAGTCAAAACCGGGCGATCCCGTTCAATACGTATCGAATGCTCGTCACACCGACAATATTGAATTCACGCACAACACGATCGAGCTCGGGTGGCGCGCAGGTGGAATCGGTTTCTTTGGTGGGTCCGGGCAAAAAGCAGAGAACAACCTCATCACGGGGAATTTTGAAGGCGCAGGGATTCGACTGAATACCGTCTTCGGAGGTCATAATTTCGATTGGAACTTGACCTTGAACAAGAGGGCCAGCATTCAGCGCAACAAGATCGTTCGAAGCGGCACTCAAGATGACTACTATGGCACTTCCCGCGGCGCGATTGACTTCCAGGAGATGTTCGGCCGCATTGCTGGCGTTGATCTTTACGACAACATCATCGTGCGACCTTTTGCAGAGGGCATTCGTTCGGACTTCGCGTTCACTGACAAAGAGAAGAAGCTTCGCGGCATGAGCATTGGTGACAACCCGCGTCGTGACTGGGATGGCTACGAGCCTCAGCATCTGGTTGTGAACTACGCTCGCGTCAATGGCAAGGTTGACCGTGGTATCCCTGAAGATGCGAATTATGCCCTCTACTGGTGGGACGGAGATCGGGTGAATCCGGTCGATGGAAAGACCCATCGTTACTGGACTCCTAAGGCTGATGGTGTTCAGATCAATGATGGTATGGAGTTCTCGTGGGAGGGCAATAAGAAGGTCTACAACTTTGTTCTTGGTGATGACCCGCAGTACCTGCCGATTTCCTCGACTCGCTTCTCTGATGACTATTCCTATCAGGGTGAGATGACTCGATCG
>CALHID010000146.1 GCA_938030835.1 uncultured Actinomyces sp.
GAAGGCGCCGAAAATACGCGCACGTAGCTCGAGGGCGTCGTCGATCGTCTTCATGCCCGGCGCGAAGACCGCGAAGTGATCGTTGCCGAAGTAGGACTGGCCTGCGCCTGCTGCGACAAGCAGGGTGTCATAGGGAGTCTCAGCGTATTCGTTGTGATTACGCCACTTGACAATTCTATTTTCGACGTCAATATCTTCGACGAGTGCCTGGAAGACCTCGACGTTCTTCTGCTTGCGTAAGATTTCGCGCGTAGTTGGCGCGATATCACCCTCAGAGAGAATTCCAGTCGCAACCTGGTAGAGGAGGGGCTGGAAAAGATGGTGTGATGTACGGGCAAGAATGGTGATGTCGGCGTTTGCATGCTTGAGGCGACGTGCGGCAGTCAATCCTGCAAAGCCGGAACCAATGATGACAATACGATGACGGGGCATATACCTTCCTTAATTAGATAAGGGAAAGCTTACTAAAATCACTATCGCCATCAAAGGTATACGTATGTGTTTTCACTCATCTCCAATTAGAGGATGAGTAGCTTATTGGGTTGACGCAGTTGAAGATCGAGCGATAAGTGTGGGTTCTTGATCGGAAACTGTGCGTGGGCTTTCGCCGTGTAGTTGCTCCAGAAGGAGTTGTGCCCCCGCAAACCCGAGTGTTGCGGGATTTCGAGATATAGCAGTTATTGTGGGAGAGAACATTCTTAACATGGGGGAGTCTTCGCAGGAACAGACCTTAATATCCTCACCGGTTTTCAGTCCCGCGTGAGCAATTGCCTGTAAGCCACCCAAAGTCAGGATTTCGTTAGCAAAGATGATTCCGTCAGGGAGGTTGCTTGGGGTTAATAGTGTTCGTGTCGCCTGGAGTGCCGAGGCCTCGGAAAACTCGCTATCTGCTGCGATAGTGATTGAGATTCCGTGCTGCCGGCCAAAATCGCGCAGTGTGGAAATGCGCTGCTGGATGTGAGTGAAGGATGAAGAACCGCAGACAAAGGCGATATGTCGGCATCCCTGCTCGGCCAAGTGAAGTGCAAGAAGTCGCACCATCTGTACGTCGTCACCAATAACAGCACCGCATTCATCAAACTTTTGCCCAATAACGACGGTCGGAAGTCCGTATTCGTTGAGTTTTGCCGGGCGGGGATCGTCATCGCGAGGGTCAACCACAATCGTCCCGTCGACGCGTCCTTGAGCCCACCAGTTTTCGTATGCCTTGAGTTCTTCTTCCATTGAGTGGGAAAGGTGAAGGAGAAGATCAATGCCGCTGTTGTCTAAAGCGTCCTGGATGCCGGTAATGAATTCGAAGAAGAAACGCTCAGAAGAATTATTGACACGTGGACGTTGCAAGACCAGGCCAATTGCGTTGGCGCGTGAGGAAGAAAGTGCACGTGCTGTCGCATTTGGGCGCCATCCCATCTTGGCTGCGATATCGATTATTCTTGCTCGCGTGGTAGGCGAAACGCCGGGACGATCGTTGAGGGCGAATGATACGGCTGCGCGGGAGACGCCTGCTTCTCGCGCAATATCACGGATTGTTGGACGCGCCATTGCGACACCTTCTCTGGTCGTAATCGGATTGTTACAAGTTTACCTCGTACTAAACCGGATTAGTTGTTATTCTGAACGCAGTGCCTCGAAGTAGAAGCACTGCAGAAGACGGAGACGTGATGCACGATAATAAAGAAATCCTCATGCAGCGTGTGACACGCACATTGAAGGAACGAATCCTTCCGCGTGAGTACACGAAGATTTCTTCACTGCATGTCACTCAGTGGCGCCAGCCCTTAGAAGATGGTGTCATCTCGGAGCCAGTTCGTTTTGCGCAGGCCATGAAAGCCGACTTCACTCCTTTTGAGTTGGGGCAGACATGGGGCGGAGCATGGCAGACAACGTGGTTCAAGCTCCACGGGCAGGTCCCCAGCGACCTAGAACTTTCACAAGGCCAGCGTCTTGAGCTTCGAATCGATCTGGGATTCGAAGAACACTCTGTAGGTTTTCACGCCGAGGCACTGGTAAGGGATCTGTCGGGGAAGACTGTCAAGGCCCTGAACCCTCGAAGCCGGTGGCTTCCTGTCGCGCAAAAGGCCGGAAGTGACATCGAGTATGTCATCGAGGCAGCGGCAAACCCCCTGCTATTGGGTATTCCTCCCTTCCAGCCCACTCACGATGGTGACAAGCTGACCGCTTCGCACCAAGAGCTGTACCACTTCCGCCAGGCAGACCTTGTCGTCGTGAATGAAGATGTCTACGGGCTGGCACTTGATATTCAAGTTCTGCATGAGATGATCGAGGCGGCGCCTCACTTTGGCGATCATGAATGGGACGTCCTGCTGGGGCTCAATCGTGCGCTTGATTGCCTTGATCTTGACGATGTGGTTGCAACTGCCGGCGCAGCACGTGAAGTTCTTAAGCCTTTTATGCAGGCTGCTGCTTACCCCGGAGCACACCGAATCAGCGCTGTTGGCCATGCACACATCGACTCTGCATGGTTGTGGCCGCTGCGCGAAACACGTCGCAAGGTCAACAGGACTCTTGCCAACGTCGTTCGTCTTATCGAGGACGGTTCTTCCTTGATCTTCGCCCTTCCCGCTGCTCAGCATGTGGCCTGGCTTAAGGAAGATGACCCTGAACTTTTCGAACGCGTTCGCGAGCTTGTTGCAAAGGGGCGGATCGTTCCCGTAGGTGGAATGTGGGTCGAACCGGATGCTGTTCTTCCCGGTGGTGAGGCAATGTGCCGCCAGCTGGTTGAGGGCCTGGACTTCTTCGAAAACGAACTTGGCGCCTCGTGCCAAGAAATCTGGCTTCCCGACTCCTTCGGCTACTCTGCCGCACTTCCTCAAATTGCCCGAGAAGCTGGAATCGAACGCTTCCTGACGCAGAAGATTTCATGGAACCAGGTCAATACTTTCCCGCACCACACCCTGTTGTGGGAAGGCATTGATGGATCACGAATCTTTACGCACTTCCCGCCGATGGACACCTACGGCGCGGAAGTTACCGGCCAAAACCTCACTCACGCTGTCGAAAACTTCAAGGACAAGGGACATGCAAGTGTTTCCCTAATGCCCTTCGGCTACGGTGACGGCGGTGGCGGCCCCACCCGTGAAATGCTTGAGCGCATTGACCGTTTCCGCTCACTACGCGGCGCCCCTGAAGTTGTGATGGAAACTCCCAAGCAGTTCTTTGATCGGGCGCTGGAAGATGCCGACCAGATTCCGGTGTGGGTCGGTGAACTCTACCTTGAGCTGCACCGCGGTACCTTCACCTCGCAGATCGATGCGAAGCAAGGGAACCGCCGCGGCGAATCGATCCTGCGCGAGACTGAACTGTGGTGTTCCTACGCGGCAATCCAGGGCTTGATGGATTACCCCTATGAGGAGCTTCGTTCCTACTGGCGCACCCTCTTGCTGTGCCAGTTCCACGACATCCTTCCCGGAACATCGATCGCCTGGGTCTACCGCGAAGTCCGTGAGCTTCATAAGCAGATTCGTGAAGGCTGTGAAGCGCTCATTCAGAAGGCGCTCACGCTTCTTACTGCGTCAAGCAAGGACGGTCAGACCGGGGAACTGCTTGCCAATGCCTCTTCCTTCCCGCTTCATGGAACTGCAGCTCTGTCGGTTGCCGCTCCTGTGGAAGAAAAGGACTCCCAGGGTGTCCACCTGCTTCAGGTTGACGACGGCTATGAAATTACGAATGCCTTCTTCAAGGCGCGTGTTTCTGCAAGCGGCGAACTGACCTCGCTGCGAGAAATTGAATCTGATCGTGAGTGGATTCCCGCCGCTCAAAAGGCCGGAGAATTCCATATTCATCAGGACTTCCCGAATATGTGGGATGCCTGGGATTTGGATCCCTTCTACCGCAATTCGCTGCGTGTAGTCACTGACCGTTCGGTGTCCAATGTCGTCGTTGAACACGATCGAGTAGAGATCCATTCCACCGCACGGATTGATTCTTCCAGCATGGAGCTGGTTTGGATTTTCACCTCGGGAAGCAAAGCAATTGACCTCCACGTTGAGGCCGATTGGCACGAACACGAAAAGCTTCTCAAGCTTTCGATCCCGGTTGAACTGCACACCGATCACGCCCAGTACGAAACGCAGATGGGCTACATTACCCGTCCGACCCATGAGAATACCTCGTGGGATGCCTACCGCTTCGAGGTTTCTGCTCACCGCTGGGTTCGTTTGGAAAATGCCTCGTGTTCGTGGGCGATCGCAAACGATGCCACCTATGGATGGGACGTCACGCGTCACCAAAGTGACAGGCGCGGTACCTGGTCGCAGGTGCGCGCCACCTTGGTGAAGTCGGCCCGATTCCCCGATCCCGATCAGGATCAGGGACAGCACCAGTGGAATTTCAGGATCGTTCCCGATGCCTCGGTTCTCGAGGCAGTCGCTGCCGGTCAGCAGATTAACCTGGGTGAGCGAGAGGTCAGTGGCGCTCCCGTCGACGCTCCTTTCAGCGTCAGTGGTGCGGTCGTTGAGTCTGTTGCCTTGGCTCCTGACCGCAGTGGTGACCTTGTGATCCGCCTGTACGAGGCCGAAGGTGGGCCCTCACGCGTCACCTTCCGTGCCCCCAAGGCCGGCTCTGTCGCCGCTTGCGATCTGCGTTATCGTCCGAGCGAAAGTGAACCTGAGCTCCGCGGTGGCCAAGGGGAGTGGAGCTTCGATCTGTCTGCCTTCCAGATCACTACGCTGCGGGTTTCCTTCGCGAAGTGAATAGGTGAGTCGTCATGAAGTTCGGTGTGAACTACACTCCCCGGCAGGGATGGTTCCATTCGTGGTTGGATTTTGACTCCGAGGCCGTGCGGGATGATTTCCACGCAATCCGCGCTATCGGTGCTGACCACGTGAGGATTTTCCCGCTGTGGCCGCTACTTCAACCCAATCGCACTCTCATTCGCCCAAAGGCAATTGAAGATGTTGCAACCGTGGTTGAAATTGCGGGGGAGTGCGGTCTTCAGGTGACTGTGGATGTCCTTCAAGGACACCTCTCATCTTTTGACTTCTTGCCTTCGTGGGTCACCTCTTGGCATCGACGCAATCTCTTTACTGACCCGGATGTCGTTCAAGCAGAACGTAATCTGGTCAGCGAGATGGCTCGGGCTCTGCGTGGTATCCCCGCCGCCAGTGGCTTGTCGATTGGCAATGAGTTCTTCCAATTTGCTGCATCGCGTCATCCTTTCCCTCACAAAGTAAGTGAGGAAGAGGCAGGACGCTGGTTGGCGCAAATGCTCGGTACTGCCCGTGAAGAATGGCCCGAAGGTGTTCACACCCACAGTCATGATGACGATCTATGGTTTGAAAACGACCAGCCTTTTTCTCCCCAAATGGCCACGTCATTGGGAGATCTCACCACTGTCCATTCGTGGATTTTTGGTCGGGTTGGTCCGCGTCTTGGTGCTCGTGCCCCGCAGCTCGTGTGGTTTGCCCGTTACCTGTGCGAACTCGCAGCTGCGTGGGCCGAGGACCCCTCGCGTGGAGTATGGCTTCAAGAAATCGGTGCACCTGAGAACTACGTGGATCCAGAAGAGGCTCCGCAGTTCCTCACAGACACCGTAGAAATTCTCATGGGGCAGCGAGGCGGCGGAGTGTCGCCAGGCCTCGAAGGAGTCACCTGGTGGTGCTCCCACGATGTCTCCCGTGACCTTTCGGATTTCCCGGCACTCGAGCATTCCTTGGGACTGCTGGGACAGGATGGCAATCCAAAACCCATTGGAGAGGCCTTCCATCGTGCTGCTCAGCGTTGGGCGGATGTGCGAGCTCACGGTGAGCAACGTTCGTCCCTCCCCCTGACTGCACAGGAGTGGACGCGCGTCGACACCGACGCTCGGCACGAATATTTCGATCGCTGGATGGAACTCGCATTAGCGGGCGATGTCCGGCGAATCGAATTGAATCGTTCTTGTTATCGCTCTACGGGTGAGAGCAAGGACGAGGAGAAGAATATTTTCCTCTCAACGTGGGATTCCTAATTCCACAGCGTTCATCGAAAAACCTTCGAAGGAGAAGACCATGCGTAAGACGCGCACTATCGTGACTGGTGTCGCACTTGCTGCGGCGTTCAGCCTCGCTGCTTGCACCGGCGGATCCGGCGCAAGCTCCACCTCCAGTGCTTCTAGCTCAGCAGGCGGCACTACTGAGATTTCCTTCCAGACTTGGTCACTGAAAAACGATCGTTTCACCCCCTACTTCGAGCAGTTGGTGAAGGACTTCGAGGCTGAGAACCCCGACATCAAGGTCAAGTGGATTGACCAGCCCGGTGACGGCTACGAGGACAAGATCCTCCAGCAAGCTAACTCCGGTGAGCTCCCCGATGTCCTGAACCTGCCCCCGGGCTTTGCATACAAGCTTGCGGACACCGGACTTCTTGTCGACCTCGACAAGGTTGAAGGTGCGAAGGTATCCGAGTACGTCGATAGTGCTGCGAAGGCTTACCAGTTCCCGAATATCGAGGGCCACTACGGATACCCCTGGTACCTTGGCACTGATCTGAACTGGTACAACGTCGGCAAGATGAAGGAAGTCGGTGTCGATACTTCCAAACTTCCGACCACCCTCGACGAACTCTTCTCGATGGCTTCCGCCGTTGCTAAGGCCAGCAACGGCGAGGTCAAGATGATCTCCTCCGTTCCCGACATTGGTACCTTCTCTGCCGCTGGTATTGATATCTACAAGGACGGAAAGTTCGTCTTCAATACCGATGAAGCTGCCAAGATCATCGACCAGTTCCAGAAGGCGTATAAGGATGGCGCAATGCCCGCCGAGGCGCTGAACGCCGACTACCAGGGCAATGCAGCACTCTACAAGCAGGGCAAGAGCACCTGGACCACCGGTTCAGCTGGCTTCGCATCCGCGCTTAAGGCAGATGCTCCTTCTCTGATCGACCAGACCGAGGTTACCCCGCGTATCGGCCACGCACCGGTGTTCATCCAGGGTATCTCTGTTGCAAAGAACTCTAAGAACCAGGCCGCTGCCGTCAAGTTTGCGCAGTACGTGACCAACACGAAGAACCAGGTTGAGTTCGTCAAGATCGCTCAGGGCTTCTTCCCCGGAACCAAGGCCGGTAACGAGAAGCCCGAGGCTTTCACCTCTGTTGTCTCTCTTGACCTGCAGAAGAAGGCCACTGAGTTGGCGGCAAAGGAACTGCCCAACACTGTTGAACAGTCTCCGCTCCAGTTCACCGACGAGATGGGTACCTACGTCAAGCAGCAGCTTGCTCTTGCCGTGAAGGGCGAAATCTCCTCGAAGGATGCCCTTGATAAGGCAGTCAAGTACTGCAACGACAACCTGGCAAAGTGATTTTCTGATCACTTGGTGGTGTTGGGAGCTAGCTCCTCCCAACACCACCACCCCCGCCACTGTTGGTAAAAGTGGCGGCACTGTGTACCGACTTCCTTTGGGATAAGGAGGAACAACACATGAAATCCCATTCGAGGCTAACCCCCTATCTTCTGCTTGCGCCGGCAGTCATTTGGGTCTTGGTATTTTCCATCTGGCCCTTCTTGAACACCGTCGTTCTTGCATTTACTGATGCGCGCCCGCTCAAGCCTGCCAAGTTTATTGGACTGACGAACTTTGCCACTCTCTTCAGTGATGAGCGCTTTGGCTACGCTCTGACAACCTCACTGGTTTACGTTCTGGTCTGTGTCCCCCTACTGACTTTCTTGCCCCTTCTTCTTGCGCTACTTGTGGAGAAGAAGGTCCCCGGAATTTCTATTTTCCGGACGAGCTATTACTTCCCGGTCATCGCCTCGGTCGTGGTGGTCGGTATCATCTGGTCCTGGCTGTTCGACTCGAAGGGCCTTATTAACCAATCGCTTCAATTTGTTGGAATGACGGACCACTCGATTAACTTCCTTGTTGATCGCTGGCTCATCCTTCTGTCGTCAACGTCGCTGACAGTGTGGAAGGGCCTCGGCTACTACATGGTCGTGTATCTTGCGGCTCTTGCCGGCGTGAATAAGGAACTACACGAGGCTGCCGCACTGGACGGTGCGGGTGCATGGCGTCGTTTCTGGACCGTGACGGTTCCTGCCGTCAAACCAGCGATGTTGCTGATCTCTGCGCTCATTACAGTATCGGCAATGCGAATCTTCTCTGAGATTTACGTGCTGACCAATGGATCTGGTGGGCCAGGCGGTCAAGCTCAGTCAATTGTGATGTTGATTCAAGCAACCGGAAAGGGGCTCCGCGGAAATCTTGGCTATGCTTCCGCACTGTCGGTAGCTCTCTTCTTCCTGACTATTGGTCCGCTCTTGCTGGTTGCGTGGATTAATCAGGGACCTGAAATCCGTGCCGCTCTTCGCCTACGGAAGAAGTCCAAGGCAGCACAGAAGGCTCATGAATTAAGGCTTAAGGAACAGTCCTCTCTGAAGGAGAAGGATGTTCACCTTGAGCGCGAAGAACTTGCCGAGGCAGGCGCTTCAAACACGGAAGGGATCAGGGAATGAGTACCGCAACCGTGAATACTCGAAGTGAAACCCCCAGACGTGAGCTTCCATGGAGGCGACGTGGAGAAGCGGGTTTTGACAAGCCAACGCTTCCCGGTTTCATCGGTCGTTATCTGCTGTTACTTTTCTGTTTCGTTATCACAGTTGGCCCCTTCCTTTGGGAACTCTCGACCTCTCTTAAAGGCCCTGGGGATGATATTTACGCGTTCCCACCCAGCCTGATCCCGGGTAACCCAACACTGGATAATTACTCAGAAGTTTTACGAACTGTCCCTGTCATCAGCTACGCCTGGCACTCGCTCCTTGTCGGTATTGGAACAGTGGTGACAAATGTTGTCTTTTCGACCTTTGCCGGTTATGCCTTCGCTCAAATGAAGTTCAGGGGCAAGGGGCTGTTCATGGCAATCATGCTGTCAACCCTGCTGCTTCCCGGTGAAGTGACGCTGACTTCTCAGTACCTAACCATCAAGTCTTTGGGCGCTGCAAACAGCCTCGTTGGGGTCTTCCTTCCGGGTGCAATTTCGGCGATGAATGTGCTGTTGATGTACACCGCAGCACGTGCCATTCCAAATTCGATTCTGGATGCGGCCGCAATTGACGGTGCAACCACATACCAGCGTCTACGCCACATCGTGTGGCCAAATGTCAAAGGTATGGCATCGGTTGTTGCGCTCATGTCCTTCATTGGTGCGTGGGATGACTTCCTCTGGCCATTGGTTGTTTTGAACGAGCCCGAGAAGTACACCTTGACGGTTGGTATGCAGTATCTCCAATCATCATTCGGTACAGACCAACGAGTCGTTGCGGCTGGAACGATGATTGCTTTGATCCCTCTGATCATTCTCTTTGCCTTTGCACAGAAGTACTTCTTCAAGGGCGTTGAGGCAGGCGGCGTCAAGGGCTAAGTATCGGCCAGTGATCGCTTTATGGGCTCTTCAGAGTTGAGTGTGGGTGCCAAACAAGAAGGGAACGCAGCTACCGAGTTCGAGGATAATACGACATGGAGTGACGCAATATTTCGTGATCTGCTTGCATCTGGAACTCCGGATTCAGACGTGATAACCGCCTGCTGCAAAGCGCTAGCTAGCTTCATCTT
>CALHID010000147.1 GCA_938030835.1 uncultured Actinomyces sp.
TGCTGAAGAAGCTGTGCATCGGTTGCGCCGTGCTCGTAATCAACATTGACCTCGGTCATGATGCGAAGAGGACCTGCCTCGCTGGGGGCATAGAATGCCTTCGGCCAGATGCGGTCACGGTGCCAATCTTCGATGACGCTTGCGAGTTCATCTTCACGTTCAGCGGGGACCTCTTCCGCCATACGTGCGGTGACCTGCAAGATTTCCTGTTCCTGCCCCATGAAGAGGAAGAAGAACGGTGCACCGTCCCAGCGGCCGCAAACGTCATCGTCATCATCGCGGCCGTAATACCAACCCTGGCCGTCGAAGATCTTTTCGATGCGTTCCTTGGAGATGGGGCGTACTGAGTCGCCCGTTTCAGCGGAATCAAACCAACCCATAGTGACGTCCTTCCTCTCAGAGTCCCAGTGCCTTGGCAAGTTCGTTATAGAACTCTTGGCCAGTTCCCAGCGCGCACGCGATCTGTTGGTTCAGCTGTGCGTCGGTTGCACCGTGTTCCCAATCGACCGAGTTCTCGCAGAAAATGCGAATCTCGCCCTCGTCATTGATGCGATGGTAGGCCTTTGGCCAGAGCTTTTGGCGGTGCCATTCGCGAATGAACGCGCGGACCTCTTCAAGGCGCTCGATCGGAATCGAGAGGTGCCACATGGACTGAATGTGGAGAATCTCTTGGTCCTTGCCGCGAAGCATGAAGTAGTAGGTGTCGTCATCCCAGGTGCCGCCGAGATCATTATCAGAGTCGACGAAGTAGTGCCATCCGCGTTCTTTGAAAAGAGCGATGAGCCTTTCCTGAGAGATTGCCGGAGTTAGAGGAGCGCTCTCTTCCGGTTTTGGCCGTGAAAACAGACCCATGTGTATGTCCTCCTTGGAAGGGAATTTTCACCACAATGGTAAACGAATGTGATCTAAAAGTCAGCTCTGCTGATTTGCGAACTCTCGCTCATCAATAATGTCCAGAGCCTTTGGAGTGATTGCCTCGAGGTGTTGGTTCGCGTGGTGAGCGCAAAAGTTGAGCGTCCCCGTAGCTAAGGTCACGCGAACCCACGCACGAGCACCACATTGATCACAGCGATCCTGCGCAGTGAGGATAGGGGGAAGGGTCTGGCGTGAATTCTCAGTAGTTACGGTATCCATAGAATCTATAAGACCATGCCGTTGCTGTATTTCGCCGAGCTTTTCCGTCTTTTCTGCCAATGGCCGAAAATTTCTCTGGAAAGGGTCACAATTTTGGGCTTTCGGTGCGTGAATACGCGATAAATTGATTGTCCTTCGTACACTATCGGGGTGAGTGAAACCCAAGCCTCAGACTATTCTGCGCGCCACCTTTCAGTCCTCGAAGGTCTGGAAGCTGTCCGCAAGCGCCCAGGCATGTACATCGGTTCGACGGACCACCGTGGTCTTATGCACTGTCTGTGGGAAATTATTGATAATGCCGTTGATGAGGCCCTCGAGGGTTTCTGCGACACAATCGATGTTCGACTGCACCCGGATCATTCGGCTTCGGTCGCCGATAATGGTCGAGGTATCCCCGTCGATGAGGTGCCGGGGGTAGGTTTATCGGGCGTTGAGGTTGTCTTCACGAAGCTGCATGCTGGCGGAAAATTCGGTAGCGGCTCGTATGCTGCTTCAGGTGGCCTTCATGGTGTTGGCGCGTCTGTTGTCAATGCTCTTTCTGCCCGAATGGACGTCGAAGTCGATCGTGGCGGGAAGACCTGGCAGATGTGTTTCAGGCGTGGTGAACCTGGCGAATTTGACGATTCTCGCCAGCGCACTCCAAATTCCCCATTCACTCCCTTTACCGATGAATCTCGTTTGAAGACTGTCGGGAAAGTTGCCAAGAAGAAGACGGGTACGCGCGTACGCTTTTGGGCAGATTTCCAAATTTTCCCATCCGACGAGGGATTTACCTGGGAAACCCTGCTGGCACGTGCGCGTCAGACGGCCTTCTTGGTGCCTGGTCTGACGATTAATTGCTTTGATGAGCGAGGGGAAGAAGTTGTCCACGAATCATTCCGCTTTGATGGCGGCGTGGTTGACTTCGTTGATTGGCTCTCTACTGATGGGGCTGTTACTGACACCTGGCATATCCAGGGTGAAGGAACATTCACTGAGACTGTTCAAGCGCTGGATCCTGAAAGCGGGCATCTTCGCGCTGTTGAAACCGAGCGTATCTGCGAAGTTGATTGCGCCCTTCGCTGGGGGATTGGCTACGATGCGCAGCTGGAATCCTTCGTTAATATCATCGCGACCCCGAAGGGGGGAACGCATGTTGCGGGCTTTGAACAAGCAGTTCTGAAGGTGCTGAGAAGCCAAGTTGACAAAAACGCTCGAAAGCTCAAGGTCGGCGCAAAAGATGGGCGTCCCGAGAAGGATGATGTTCTTGCGGGGATGACAGCGGTTGTGACAGTTCGTTTCCCAGAACCTCAATTCGAGGGCCAAACAAAGGAGATCTTGGGAACGCCGCAGATTCGCACGGTTGTTGCACGTGTTGTGGGGGATTGGCTCGAGAGTAAGTTTGCCTCGTCTAAGCGTGACGATAAGCAACAGACCAGTGCACTTCTTGAGAAAGTTGTCGGCGAAATGAAGGCGCGTGTCTCTGCGCGCATCCACAAAGAAATTTCCCGGCGAAAGAATGCACTTGAGACATCTTCGCTCCCTGCGAAGCTCGCGGATTGTCGCTCTGAGGACGTTGAGCAGACCGAACTCTTCATTGTTGAGGGCGATTCTGCTCTTGGCACCGCAAAAGCTGCAAGAAATTCGCAATATCAAGCTCTTTTCCCCATTCGAGGAAAGATTTTGAACGTCCAAAAGGCTTCAACTGCGGATATGTTGGCGAACGCTGAATGCGCGAATATTATCCAGGTCATCGGAGCGGGCTCTGGGCGGACCTTCGATATTGAACAAGCACGGTACGGCAAGGTTATCTTGATGACTGATGCTGACGTTGATGGGGCGCACATTCGCACACTGCTCCTCACCTTGTTCTTCCGCTATATGCGACCGATGGTTGAAGCCGGCCGGATCTATGCTGCGGTACCTCCTTTGCATCGCATTGAGGTAGCGGGTAAAGGACGCAAATCTCGCGAGTTTATTTATACGTATTCAGAAGAGGAACTTCACCGTCAGCTTGCCGCTCTTCGGAAGGCAGGTCGAACCTGGAAAGAACCTATCCAGCGTTACAAGGGCCTAGGTGAAATGGATGCCGATCAGCTAGCTGAAACGACTATGGATCGGGCCCATCGTGCGCTTCGTCGAATCACTTTGGCTGATGAGGCTGCTTTGCGTCAGGCTGAAGATGTTTTTGAGCTCCTCATGGGACAAGTCGTTGGTCCCAGGCGTGACTTTATTGTTGAGGAAGCAGCAGGAATTGATCGCGAGCGCATTGACGCATAGCTCAACGTCCCACTCAAGTGGGACTGAAGGCCCGTAATCCCGTAGAATATATGCATGACTGGACTTGCGGAGCGTTTAAAACCGCCTGCGCTCGTCTCTTTTCCAGGTTCTCACCTTGGTCTGCGTTGGCGGTCTCTGATCCCTTCGGATCTTGGGGCTGTCGCAGAGCTGATTCGTCAGGTTGAGAAAGAAGATGACGCGATTTTCAGGACATCGTCGAAAGAAATCGCTGACCTGGCATTAGGACAGTGCGGTGCTGCACCCCTCGAGGTGATCGTGGGGATTGCCCAGGACCAAGGTATTGTCGCTCTTGGTTCTGTGAAGATTCTGGCCAGCCTAACCGAGGCCGCGGTAGCGATTGTTAACGCGGTGATCCACCCATCATGGCGAGGCCGTGGTGTTGGCCGTTCTCTGCTTCACTGGCAGGACGGGCGCGCACGCCAAATGCTTGTTGAGTATTTTGGTGCCGATTGTGAACTTCCAGCGTCTATTGCTAACTGGGTCGACGGCCATATGACCGATCGCCGTCGTTTGTATATTGCCGCGGGTTTTTATGCAAAGCATATGTTCCAAGTGATGTATCGCGATCTGGAGGGTTCAGAGAGCCGCGGACCGGTACCCGAGGGGCTTCATATTGTGCCGATGAGCGAGGTTTCTTTTTCGAAGCTCCATCATGTGCATTCCGAAGTTTTTGCAGATCACCCTCTCACCGAGGCTCGAGATTTTTGGTGGGAGCGTGCACTCGAAGATTACGAAGATCGCTGGTCTTTTGTTGCCCTGAGTGATGATGGTGAAATTGCTGGCTACTGTATGTCTGGTCGTCCAGCAGAAAGCTGGATTGCCCACGGTCGTCTTGAGGCGTATATCAATACCATTGGTGTTGCGCCGGCATATCGAGGCAATGGCGTGGCCTCGGCAATGGTCTCTGCCGCGACGCACGCTGCTGCCCAAGACGGGATGAGCCGTATTGGGATTGATGCGGATATTAAGAGCCCAACACATGCGCAAGCCGTATATGAACATCTGGGTTTCCTCAATGACCGTACACGTGTCTTTTACAGTATTGATCAGTAGGGCGCGCACTCGTCAATGGCTTTATATCAAGTAGATAGGGGAGCCGAGGCATATCCTCCTTTCCCCCAGGAACACCACGGAATCGTCTGGCGTCAGCTGGACGCTCGTGACCTGCATGCCCTGAGCGCTCTTTTTGCGCGAATGGAGGCAAGGGATAATCCTCCCTATCGCACAGCTTTAGCGGAAGTAGAGGAAATGCTTTCCCCGGCCTCGTTATGGTGGGGGATTGCGGCTTTTGCGACGAAAGGAATCGCGCAGGGGAGAATGGTCGCTTTCGCTCAGACGCGATTGCGTTTTTCAGAGCGTATTGAATGTGTCTGCCAAGGCGGAGTTGACCCGGATTTTCGTAGAATCGGTTTAGGTAGTTCGCTGCTTGAATGGCAAATTGCAGCTGCTCGTTCAATGCTTGAGCGAAATGAAGATAATGGCCAGCGCGCAATCGTGAGCTTCGTTGAAAATTGGCAGGACGAACTTGAGAACGCGCTCAAGGCTCGAGGCTTTCATTGGGAACGCACTTATTACGATCTACGGGCGAAACTCGACCCGCTTCCGCAAGCACCTTCACTCGGCTCGTATATCACGATCGAGCAGTGGAGCCCTTCATGGGATGATGAGTTGCGACGCGCAGCAAACCTTATTGCACAACAGCAAGGCCGAGCTGCTCTTACTGAAGAGCAATGGACGATGGGACGTAGTTCTTTTGCTCCTGACTGGTCCTATATCGCGGTGGATCTGCGTTCTGATCGGCCTCGGATTGCAGGTTTTACGCTTGTTTCAAAGTACGAGCAAGATTGGCCTGCGCTGGGGTGGAAAGAAGGCTATATCGACCATATTGGCGTCGGAGACGAGTGGAGGAATACCCCGGTTCTTGACGCCTTAGTGGTTGCCTCGATGCATGCACAAGCGCGAGATGGGATGGACCTTATCGCCACAGGCATTGCTCAAACCGAAGGTTCTGCAACGCTATCAGTTTTCGAATATCTGGGTTTTCGAGTCGTTGGTCAGCAGCGACTTTATGCAATAGATATCCCGGATATCTCCCAAGCCTAAACCTTTGAGATATCCGGGATCACTCAGAACTCTATTGTTAGAGGACCTTTGAGAAGAACTCTTGAGTACGGGGATTTTGTGGATTCACAATTACCTCCTCGGGGCTTCCTTCTTCAACGATTGTTCCGCCGTCCATGAAGACGACGTGGTCAGCTACCTCACGCGCAAAACCAACCTCATGGGTGACGACAACCATAGTCATTCCTGCCTTCGCGAGATCCTGCATGACGCTTAGGACTTC
>CALHID010000148.1 GCA_938030835.1 uncultured Actinomyces sp.
GTCTGCAGCGGCTCGTGAACCGACTTACGCATCATGACACCGGGAGCCTGGAGCTCCAGCGCCCGTCGCCCTTCCAGATTGGTGATATCACCGAGACCGTCGATGGGGCGCCCCAGCGGGTCAACGGTACGACCGAGGTAGCCATCACCAACGGGGACTGAGAGCACTTCACCGGTACGGTAAACGGGCTGTCCTTCTTCAATGGAGGAGAAATCCCCAAGGACAACGGTACCGATTTCACGCTGTTCCAGGTTCATGGCAAGCCCGAGCGTCCCGTCCTCGAAACGCAGGAGTTCATTTGCCATAGTTCCGGGAAGCCCTTCAACGTGGGCAATACCGTCGGCAGTTTCGGTAACATGACCGACTTCATCGGTCGCAACCTGTGCAGGTTGATACGATTCCACGAAAGAGTCGAGCGCCGCCCGTACTTCCTCGGGGCTAATGGACAGATCAGCCATTGAGCATTCCTTCTATCTATTCCTCAGACACATCGGGCTTAACCGACGATCGAACGTTTTAGAGCGCCAACTCGCGTGGCCAGCGACGCATCGACTCGCTCAGTCCCCATTCGGATGACGAGGCCGCCGAGCAGCTCGGGGCGCAGCGTGTAGGTTGCCGAAACGGGGCTGGCCAGTTTGGCCTCAAGAATCTTCTCGAGACGCATCTTCTGGTCGTCACTCAGCTCGTGTGCCGACTCAACGAATACGAAGCGTCTACCGGAGAGGTTTGCCGCGCGGACAGCCAATTCCCGCAGCTTTCCCAGGAGATGGCCATGTGAGGTTCGTCCCACGCATCGGCGCAAAAGACGCATACTCGGCTGGCCTAGAACACTCTGGAACACCGTCTGGGCAAGATCTGCGCGCCCCTTCGGAGAAAGGGCAGACAGGTCAGAGAGTTCATTTCTGAGATCGCGATGCGACTGAAGGAAAACAGAAACTGCAACGAGCTGAGCTTCTGTTTCTTCCAATACTCCATCAAATTGCGCGCTGAGCAGCACTGCATCGCAGCCTGCTTCTTCGACAGCGTGCACGATGTCACGCGGACGGGACCAGTGACCCGCTACCAGGTCATGCAGACACTGAATCGAGACAGCAGATACAACCGGAGCGAAAAGACGATCAACAAGAGCGTCTTTATCACTCTGTTCTCGCGAGGGGTCAGTGAGTGCACGTTGGACGGAAGAATTCGTACGCAAAAAATCTGCGACGCCGAAAAGATCTTCCGCTACCTTCATACGCTCATCGCCCGCCTGCGCAAGACGTTCGCGTAACAACTCAGGAGTCATCAGTTCACACCACCAATGGGAACTTCTTCAGCCTCGAGTTCATCCAAGAAACGATCCACAACGCGAGCAGTGAGATCAGTATTCTCCAGATGCTCACCCACGAGCTTCTCTGCAAGTTCGCTAGCGAGCAAACCAACATCGCTACGCAGGCTAATCTGTGCTGCCTGCCGCTCGGCAAGAATCTGACGCTGAGCGGCATCTTGCACGCGCTGAGCCTCTACCTGCGCATCAAGACGTGCCTGTGCAACGATCTGCTGGGCCTGAGCACGTGCATCTTCACGGATCTGGTGAGCCTCAGCCTGAGCATCACGAAGCATCTCATCTTTCTTACGCGAAGCAAGAGAGAGATCTTCGCGAGCTTTCTCAGCGTTGTCGAGGCCTTCCTGAATGGCGTCGCGCCGCTGGTCGATCATGGAGTAGATCCGCGGCAACGCGTACAGACCGACGACCAAGAGGATAACCAGAAGGATCAGCGCTGACCAGAAAATCTCATAAAGAGGGGGCAGAACAACGCCGATTCCTCCGACCGATCCCTCGGACATAGGAACAAGCTGTGCGAACATCAGACGATGAAGGGCAGAACGAAGCCGATCAAGCCAAGAGCCTCAGCAAGTGCTGCACCAATAATCATGTTGGTGAAGAGCCTACCGGCGATCTCGGGCTGGCGTGCGGTTGCTTCCTGGGTCTTTCCCACAAGGAGGCCAATACCAATACCAGGGCCAATTGCAGCCAGGCCGTAGCCGATGTAGGCAAGGGATCCGGTCATTTTTCTTTCCTTTTCCTTTGGTGAATCAGTCGAAAGCGCAAGAAGCCTTTAGTGTTCTTCGACTGAAAGCTTGATGTAGACCGCTGTCAGCATGGCGAAAATGTATGCCTGCAAGACAGCGACGAAAATTTCAAAGAGCGTTGCCGCAACCGCACCAGCTCCAGTTAAGAGGGCACCAGTCTGTTTCATACCCGCAGCGATGAGAAGATTTGACGTTCCAAAATAGGTCAGTGCAAGAAGCAGGTGCCCTGAAATCATGTTGCACAGAAGACGGATGGCCAAGGTTGCGGGACGGACAATAAAAGTCGAGAAGAACTCGATGGGGGTGATGAGGAAGTAGATCGGCCAAGGCAACCCCTTGGGGAAAAGCTGGGACTTGAAGAAATGGAAGAAGCCGTACTGTTTAATTCCAGCACCCACGAAAGAGACGTAGGCGATGATGGCGAAAACAATCGGCACAGCCATTACAGAGGAAGCTGCGATATTCATTCCCGGGATAATCCCCTGGATATTCATAAAAAGGACGCCGAAGAAAACAACACCGATAAAGGCAGCCCAACGACGGCCTCGGCCTTCACCCAGCATCGCGACGGAAATACCATTGCGAACGAACTCGGCCGCCATTTCGAGGAGGACCTGTCCCCGTCCCGGCATGAGCTTGACGCTGCGCGCACCGAGCCAGAAAACCAAGCACAGTGTAATTCCGGCGACCACACGCACTAAGGTCAAGCGATTGAATTGGAAGAGCGTACCTTCACCAAAAAATGCATCGGGGAAGAAATCATGAATACCTGGGGCATGGGGTGCCTGAGTAACAGCGGGAATACATGTTGCGGCAGCAATCAGTGCGACGATACCGATGAGAGCCTTGTACCACAAAGGCATAGCGTAGCTGCGCTGTGTGGTCTTCTCTTCGCCGAGAACTGTCGATTCCACGTGCTCCACTTCCTCACTAGGGTCAACCCGACCCAGTCTAGCCCAGCTAACCAGGGATCGATAACTTATCCCTGCGAATTTTGTCCCTGCGTCAACGACGGCGACTAATCAGCATCTGCAATCACTGGTTCTTCCTCAACCGGAACCTCACGAATTATGCGTGATAAAACAACCCCAAGACCACCAAAAACGACAAAGTGCTCACAAATTAGAACAAGTCCGGTGACAATCGCAGATGTCCCCAAGGCTTTGCTCAGGAACAGCCCGCCGATCAAGACGGCAAATGTTCCGAACATATGGACCCAAATCCAGACCGGCCGGGCAACAGCGTCGCTTCGAATCATGACACCCAGGCACACATGCGTAACAGCGCCCAATGCCAGCATGAGTACAGGAAGAAGCAAGCTACGCAGACCGTATCCGACGCATGCCTGCCATACACCGACAATCAGGGCTCCGGCAGCAATAACACCCCACAGGCGGCACATGACCAGCTGAATATCCTTCCGATGTGCCTGCAAAGAATCACTCATGCATTTTCCTTGGAACTCTCGAGAGAAGTTGGTGCAATCTGATCCTGCCGCGCACTCCGACGTGCGCGCGTAAAAGCGGGGAATTCTGAAGCGGTAAGCCAGATGCCCAAGGCCAGTGCCGGAAGTGCGCACAATGCAACACGCTTCCAGTCATGGACAAGAATGGCGACCGGAGGAAAAGCTACTAGGGCTGTCCACATCCACAAGATTGCGACAACGCCTCGGTGTGAGTGTCCCCTAGCAAGTAGACGATCGTGGAAGTGCGAACGATCCGCATGGAAGGGGCTCTTCCCCCTGAGCATCCGTCGAATTGTGGTGACGACAAGATCTCCAATGGGCACGCATATGACCGAAATAGGAAGCAATAGCGGTAGGAAGGAAACCAACAGCTGCTGTCCGCCTAAGACAGAAGGGTCCACCTGCCCCGTAACGATGATTCCTGCAGCGGCTAAAACCAAGCCCATTGTCTCAGAGCCCCCACCCATCATGATTGAGGATGGGTGGAAGTTGAACCACAAGAAGCCCAAGCAGACTCCGACCAAGGTAATGACCGCCAAAGACGCCGTCGTCGCGTATGAAGCAGCCCCCATAATCCGCGTGAGCACATAGGAATAGACGAAGAATGCCGCAGCGCCAATACCAACAACACCAGCGGCCAAACCATCCAGACCGTCAATGAAGTTCACCGCATTCATAATTCCGACGATCAGGAAAACGGTGAGCATCAAGGACAGACGTGAGGAACCGATGGTGACACCAAAAATTGGGAAAGTTACCAATTGCACGCCATTTAAGGCCATCGATCCGGCTATCAAAATCTGTCCGGAAAGTTTCGTCATCCAGTCCAATTCCACGACATCATCGACGACACCGAGAATGCACATTGCGAGCGCTCCCACGACAACAGCCCAGGCAGCATTCGTTTCAAAGAGAGGCGACATATAGGGAATCCGCGCGCTGATCAGCATCGTGATCACCAGGGCAATAGTGATCGCGATTCCTCCAAGTCGAGGAATCGGAGTGGATTGGATATCCCTGCTTCGCAGCTTTGGGACAATCCCCCAACGCAGGCATGCCCAGCGGACCAGCGGTGTCAGCAGCACAGTGAGTGCGCCGGCCACGACCATCAGCAGGACATAAACCTTCACGGCGTCGATGTCTCCTCCCTCACCGAGCTAGGGGCTGGTAACCCAGCACCCTGGCGATATCTTCTACGCTCAGTGCTCCTTCGCGAAGTACGCGAGCCTGTCCGTGTGCACAATCGATAATTGTGGACGGTTGCGCGCTCTGGGTGGGCCCCGAATTCACGTAGTAGTCTACCGTGCCACGGAAGTATCCGAGCGCTTCATCAATATTTGTCGCAGGAGGTTCTCCCGTTAGATTGGCTGAGGTCACTGCCATCGGCCCCACGGCCTCAAGCAGCTCACACACTTGAGGATGATTGGGCATACGAAGCGCGACGGTACCGTGAGTTTTTCCCAGATCCCAGTTCACACTGGGGTTCGCACGCACAATCAGAGTCAATGCACCCGGCCAGAAGGCTTTCATCAGCCCAATGGCATCGTCGTCAAGGTCAATTGAGACACTTCGCGCTTGCTCAACAGAGGCGACTAGTACGGGAGGAGGCATTGTCTCTCCGCGGCCTTTCGCCGCAAGAAGACGACGAACCCCCTGGTGATCATCGGCGCATACGCCGATTCCATACACGGTATCGGTTGGCAGGACAACCAACGCGCCCTCGCCGATCTGGCTTTTTAGGAGGTCGAGTTCCTCCTTTGCCCAGCCATGAGCGCACTCAAAAATATGTTCCACTGTGAATTACTTTCTCTGTGTTTTCCAAGCGATAAGGAAGCGCTCAACCCCACTTAGATCTTTGCGGGTATGCACCTGAGCAAATCCCTTCATCACCGCGATTTGCCGAAGCGTTTGTGCCTGCGAGGGAGAGTGCTCCATAGCCAGCATTCCTCCGCTAACAAGAAGATCACGCGAACGTTCAATAATCCGGCGAGGAATCTCAGTACCGTCGTCTCCCCCACCGTAGAGGGCGCGCTCGGGGTCCCGCTGTGCCTCAATTTGTGTCGGCGCTTCCTGAGCCGGCACATAGGGCGGGTTTGTCACGACCAATGCGGTTTTTCCATTGAGGTCGCGGATAGTCTCGGGGGCCGTTGCGTCCCCCTCGACGAGGCGAAGCCTGGCTTTCGGATATCGAGCGAGGTTGCGCTCGGCGTAGGCAAAAGCATCTGAGTCAATTTCGACAGCGGTTACCTGATGCCCAGTTTCAGTAGAAAGTGCAAGCGCGATCGCTGCAGACCCGGTACACAGATCAACCCATTCGCCATCAGGAAACGCTCCAGAGCGTGCCAGCTCCTCAACATGTTCGACAAGCATCTCGGTTTCAGGCCGGGCAGTGAAGACCCCTTCGCCACTTGAAAGAACAAGGCCCCTGAAATACATTTCACCGGTCACATGGCTTCGCGGGTGGCGAAGGGCGCGTTGGGTGACTGCGGCGCGGTAGGCGGCCTCGTTGGTCGGCGGAACCTCGCGGGGGGCAAATAGTAAAGAATCGACGCCCAAGGCCCACGTCAAGAGGTAGCACGCCTCGGCTACTGGAGTCGCTCCCCCTTCATCGCCTTCAAGGGTGCTCAGGCGGGACGCACCCCACGCGATCAGCTCAGCTTGCGAACTCATACATGTGCGTCGGCGGAGGCGAGACGTTCGGCCTCATCTGCGCTTTGAAGAGATTCAATAACCGGGTCAAGCGCGCCGTCAAGCACCTGATCAAGGTTGTAAGCCTTGAAACCACTGCGGTGATCAGCAATGCGATTCTCGGGGAAGTTGTACGTACGGACACGTTCCGAACGGTCAACAGTACGAACCTGAGAAAGACGCTGTGCCGAGGCCTCAGCCTCGCGCTTGGCTTTTGCTTCAGCTGCTAAGCGCGAAGCAAGAACGCGAAGCGCGGCCTCTTTATTTTGAAGCTGAGACTTCTCATTTTGCATGGAAACGACGATGCCCGATGGAAGGTGGGTAATGCGGACGGCTGAATCGGTGGTATTCACGGACTGCCCACCCGGACCTGAGGAACGGTAGACATCAATTCGTAAATCATTGGGGTCAATGACAATCTCATCATCGACTTCAAGTTCGGGCATGACGAAAACTCCCGCAGCACTGGTATGCACACGCCCCTGCGACTCGGTAACGGGAACGCGCTGCACTCGGTGCACTCCCCCTTCATACTTCAGGTGTGCCCACACGCCTTCATCGGGTGCGGGATTACCAGATGCTCTAATCGCAAGGGTCACTTCCTTGAAACCGCCTAGCTCGGTGTATGTGGAGGACAGCTCAGTGGTCTTCCACCCCTTCGAATCCGCGTAGCGCAGATACATCCGGGCAAGATCTGCAGCAAAGAGTGCGGATTCTTCACCGCCTTCACCTGCTTTGATTTCCAAGATGACATCACAGGCATCATCGGGATCCCTGGGTGCAAGGATAGACAGAAGATGTTCGTGAGCGATTCGCTCTGCTTCTTCCAATGCGGGAATTTCCTCTGCGAAAGAGGAATCGTCTTCGGCAAGCTCCCTCGCGGCCTCGAGATCTCCCTGCGCGTGCTCGAGCTGATCTGCAGCGGCTTTAATGCGCGAAAGCTCCGCGTAACGACGAGAGACTTGCTTGAGAAGCTTGGGGGAAGAAAGGACCTCCGGATCAGACATTCGAGTTTCAAGCTGCGCGTGTTCGTCAAGTAGCGCGTCCAATGCGGAGAATTCTTCTCCAAGAGCACTCATGTCTGATCCTTCCTGCGGGAGTAGTTCAAGGGTAGCTGTTTAAACACATCGGCGCC
>CALHID010000149.1 GCA_938030835.1 uncultured Actinomyces sp.
TTTTCCAACACTTCAATAGCATGGCGTAAACCAGATTTTGTGCTACGAGGTAAGTCAATTTGCGTAATATCGCCCGTAATCACGGCTTTAGAATTAAAACCAATGCGGGTTAAAAACATTTTCATCTGCTCTTTTGTCGTGTTCTGAGCCTCGTCCAAGATGATGAATGAATCATTGAGCGTTCGTCCACGCATATATGCCAAGGGAGCAACCTCGACCGCACCGGAGGCCATGAGTTTTGGCAGCGCATCCGGATCCATCATGTCTCCCAGCGCGTCATAGAGGGGACGCAGATAGGGATCGATCTTGTCCGTGAGAGTGCCCGGAAGGAAGCCCAGGTTTTCTCCCGCTTCAACCGCAGGTCGGGTCAAAACAATTCGACGTACCTGTCCGGAGAGCAAAGACGATACCGCTTGGGCCATCGCAAGGTAGGTCTTTCCGGTACCGGCAGGTCCCAACCCAAAGACGACGGTCGAACGCTGAATCGCCTCGACATAGGCTTTTTGCCCGGCAGATTGCGGTCGAATGGAGCGTCCCCGCGAGCGCAGAATTTCTTGGGGGCGTTCATCCGTGGAGCTAGCCGTCATGAGTAGAGCAATTGCCTGTTCAACGCCGTCAGCGTCAAGAGAATGCCCATCTCGAGCAAGTTCAATCAGCTCTTCGACCAACTGGGCAGCCATGTCCACAATTCCTTCAGGTCCGATCATGGACAGGGTGCGGCCAAGTAAGGTGAAGCGGACCTGAGGGAAGCCGTTTTCAAGAGCTCGCAAAACGCGGTCTGAAGTTCCAAAAAGCACGACGGGATCAACGCCGCGGGGAATATCGATTCGTTTGGCGTCCATGTCACCATCTCCCAATAGCGTCGCTGATCAGTGAAAGCGCAACGGGTCCGGCGCTTGAAGCGCGAAGGACGGTATTTCCCAGCAGGCAGATTTTCGCTCCCGCGGCCTCGAAAAGGGAAAGCTCATCGGGGTCAACCCCACCTTCAGGGCCAACGATTACGGCAATCTTGGGAGGATAAGAAGGCTGGGACTCGGGGGCCGAGGCCGAGGAGGTGCGGGCGCTTAGCTCGCGCAGCACGGGCAGGAGCTCACTCAGGCGACGATCGGCGCTCTCGTGACAGACCAGAACCCAAGCGCCGTCTTGAGTGGTCTGCGCAATCCATTGCGCTAAGGCAGCAGATGAACGGGCTTCTTCAAGGCGCGGGATAAATGCGCGCCGCGATTGTTTCGTCGCTGAGCGTAAGGTGGATTCCCACTTTCGCATGCCCTTCGCAGCTTTTTCGCCCTTCCAGCGGACCTCACTGCGATTTGCCTGCCACGGCATTACTGCGTCAACGCCAACTTCCGTTGCCATTTCGATGGCCATTTCATCGCGACCACCCGTCGATAGGGCTTGGATCAACAGCAGCTCAACCTCAGGCTGATCCTCACGCTCAAGGTGGTCAATGCTCAGCGTCAGGGACTTTTTCGCGCGATCAATAACCGTGCAGCGGGCACGAAGCCCTGCCCCGTCAACGACATCAAGCATGGCTCCGACATCGATCCGCCGAACGGTTGCCGCGTGAAAACCTTCATCCCCGTCTAGAACGAAGGAATCTCCCCGCGCGCAGGCACGCAGTGCGTCCGCGTCGGGAGCGATGAAAACCGGAAGCGTCATAAAGATGATGTCCTTACTAGGCGCCGAAGGTTTCGCGGAGTTTGTCGAAGAATGAGGATCCGCGCTTTTCAGGACGG
>CALHID010000150.1 GCA_938030835.1 uncultured Actinomyces sp.
TCGCACGCGAACACAATGTTGAGGTCTCGCAAATCACTCGCTTCGAAGCTCCCGTTCAGGCAGAGAAGGATTATGCACTTCAGCGTGCTCTTTCCAGCCCTATTGGAAATCTTCCCGACTCCCCCGTTATGGGCGACTTGGTAGTTGACCGCTTGGCAGCCCGTGGAGTCTCCCCCGATTCCTTGCATTGGTCAGCATCGCGCCAGGCCGATTCCCCTTGGGTCATTCACTTGACTTTCATTCAGGGTGCCGTCGAGCACGGTGCGCAGTGGCGTTTACAGGCTTCCGGCCATCTCGAGGCCATTGACGAGGAAGCCCGTTGGCTGACCGAGACCGCTTCCCCGACCGGAGTCCAGAGTTTTACTTCGCTCCCTCTTCCAGCTCCCGTTGTCTCTGCGGATCGCTCTGATATCGAAGAACGTGAAGCACTGGTCGAGCAGCTCAATGCTCAACGCGGAAAGCCCCAAGAAATTGAGTATGAGCTCGATGATGAGGAAGACGAAGAAGAGATTTTCGAGGAGCGTCCACATCTACCCGCCGGGGTTGAATCTTTGGCAGCGCGTATCCATTCCTTAACCGAGGCACGAAAGAGTTCCTCAGAGGTAAAAGAATCTTCGCAGGCAACAGAGACCGTTGAAGACCAGCCCCTGCCACTTGAACAGCTTGAAGATAATAGACCAACAGCTGTTCGATAATTAAATTTTTTCCAGAATTCATCATGAGCTGGCGAGTGACCGTTGTTAAAACTTCAGTGAGAACGCCATTCGAGAGAACGCCACTTTTTTCTAACATACTTGGTTCAACCGTCAGTTCAAAATGATTGGCTTGTAGAACCACTTTTTGGCTGATTTGTTCACTAAAGGTTGGTAATCCAGACAATTGTTCCTTACTCATCCGGTCCATGACTGCACGACGGGTAATGACACCTAACAAGGTCTGATTGTTCCGAATAACAGGGATCATCTCAAAGTCTTCTGCAATCATGCGTTGACTGACATTGGCGATACTAGAAGAAAG
>CALHID010000151.1 GCA_938030835.1 uncultured Actinomyces sp.
TCTCTTGCACGCGGCGCAGGGCTGCATACAGTGTGCGCTGAGGCCGGCTGCCCCAATATTTACGAATGCTGGGAAGACCGCGAGGCAACCTTCCTGCTCGGCGGAGCGATCTGCACCCGCCGCTGCGATTTTTGCGATATCGCCACCGGTCGCCCCACAGAATACGACCGCGATGAGCCACGACGTATCGCTGAATCGGTCGCACAGATGGGACTTCGCTATGCAACCATCACCGGCGTCACCCGAGACGACCTTCCCGATGGCGCAGCATGGCTCTACGCAGAGACAACGCGCCAAATCCGCGCCAAGAGCCCAGGTACTGGTATTGAGTTACTCGTCGACGACTTCCGCGGCTCCAACGAAGCCATCGACATGGTCATTGAAGCTGCACCCCAAGTTTTTGCCCACAACCTTGAAACTGTCCCGCGCATCTTTAAGAAAATTCGCCCGGCTTTCCGTTACGAGCGTTCCCTCGCGATGATCCAGCGCGCCCACGATGGCGGAATGGTCACCAAATCGAATCTGATTCTTGGTATGGGTGAGACCCGAGAAGAAATCATCGAGGCCATGCGTGACCTTCACGAATCCGGCTGTGATCTTCTCACGCTCACGCAGTATTTGCGCCCATCTCCCCTGCATCACCCAATTGACCGTTGGGTGCACCCAGAAGAATTCATCGAGCTTTCTGCCGAAGCTGAGGCGATGGGTTTTGCCGGAGTCATGGCAGGCCCCCTCGTTCGTTCCTCATACCGTGCTGGCTTGTTGTGGGCAAAGGGAATGCGCGCCCGAGGCTTCGAGATCCCCGCACATCTGGCACACATTGAAAACTCGGGATCGACCCTGCAGGAAGCTGGATCGGTGCTCGACCGTTTGAAGAAGCGACAGGAACTCCATCGTTCAATGGCTGCCGCGCAGTCTGCACAATGACAGGGCAAGAAACGAGCGGCGTAAGAACACCGAATCTCTCCCCCGCTCATGCACTCCTTGCTGCCGCGCGTCAACGTCCAGAACGTCCAAGTCTGATCGATGCTTCTAGCGGACGCACTCTGTCGGTAGAAGAAAGCGCGAGGCTCACCCGCGGACTTGCCTGGTATTTCCATTCCCTTGGGATTGGGGCCGAAGACCGCATCGTTGTGTGCGCGCCAAATAGCATCTGGCACTTTATTGTTCACACAGCAGCGTCGTGGATTCATGCGGTCACTGTTCCCGTCTCGCCTTTGCTTCCGTACAACCAACGG
>CALHID010000152.1 GCA_938030835.1 uncultured Actinomyces sp.
AAGTCTCCTGCTCCCCCGCTTCGCATTCTTTCTTCCTCAGCGTTTTTTGGCACCGATTCTTGAGCGACTAGTCCAAGTACTCGTGCTCGTTTTGCCTGCCCACCGTATGCCTGGACGAAGTCCGCGAGGTGCGCGAATGCGCACACTTCTATCCCTGGAACAAGAAGGGCTTCGCTGCGTGCCTCAAGAGGAACGAATACTCGGGTAATACCCGATCGTCGCGCCGAAATTACCGCGGGCAGAATTCCCGGAAGAGTATGCAGACTACCGTCTAACGCAAGTTCGCCAATGAAGACTTCACCTGCAACTCCTGCGCTTGGGATCTTAGAAGTCGCCAGAAGTATCGAGGCGGCGATGGAGAAATCAAATCCGGAGCCCGATTTTGGTAGCCCGGCGGGAGAAAGTCCGACCGTAACGTGTCGGTCGAGAACTTCCAACTCACAGGCCTGGAGCGCTGAGCGAACGCGATCGCGCGCTTCTCTTAAGGATGCATCCGGAAGTCCGACCAGGGTGAAATTCACCAGCCCACGACCGACATGCGTTTCAACGTCGACAATATTTCCGTCTAAGCCCACCAGAGCAATTGCGCGAGTACGTGCAAGTGAAGAAGTCACGCGATCCCCCTGAGCCATTCAATCTTCGGGGGATACCGCAAGAAATCGACAGTTCCGCCTTCTCTCAGTTCTTGTCCGCAGGCTCTAGGCACCGTCAAGGCAATAATGTCGATACGCAGTTTTGAGAAGAGCCTGCGCTGGCGAGCCCACTGGGCCGCAAGGCGGCGCAGTTTGAGTACCTTCCGAGTATCAATTGATTCGAGCGCACTGCCGTAACCAATACCAACGCGAGTGCGCACCTCGACAACGACTGCGGTATTTCCCTCGCGAGCAAGAATGTCGAGTTCTCCGCGATTTGAGTCGCGCCAATTGCGTTCAAGAACTTCTAATCCTTGTTCTTCAATGAAACGACACGCATATTCTTCCCCAGCTTGACCGAGGTATTTTCTGTAGTCCACCACAGCTCCTTCCCATTGAAGGAAGGATGACAAAACAGGGGTTCCAGAAAAGTGGTCACACGAAATTCTGTGGAAAACACCGATGAGGTGTCAGCTCTGTGGAAAATACACCCGCCTCGACAACGAGATGCGCAACAGACAATGAAGCACGCATCGGATTACCCGATACGTGCTTTCGAATAGCAACACGAACTTATGCGAGAGGTAGCTCTGGCTTGTTGAGTTCCTCGACGTTGACATCCTTATAGGTGACAACTCGCACTGAGTGTACGAATCGTGAGGAACGGTAAATATCCCAGACCCATGCATCGGTCAGGGTCAATTCAAAAAAGATATCCCCGCCAACGGGACGGGCCTGCACATCGACGTGGTTACACAGGTAGAAGCGACGTTCAGTTTCGACGACGTACTTGAACAAACCAATGACATCGCGATATTCGCGAAATAGTTCAAGTTCGAGGTTGTTTTCATACGATTCGATATCGCCAGCCATGATCGCCTCCTGTGTTGCTCCAAGTATCTTAGAGCGCGACCGAGTAATTCAGCCTTCGACACCCGGAAGCCGCCATGAGCGCCGGTGAAGCTCCGAGGGGCCCAAACGCTTCAAAGCATCGATATGTGCGGCCGAGGAATAGCCTTTGTTCGACTCCCATCCATATCCGGGGTCCTCGTATTCTTCCATCAAGCGGTCGCGAAAAACTTTCGCCGCAACTGAAGCAGCAGACACCGTCGCACACGATGCATCTGCCTTAACACGAGTAAGAACTTTTGGGGTAGAGACCGTGGGATAAAGCGGACCATCAAGATCCTCAAAAAGGTCCGGAGAATCGCTCAGCCAGTCGTGGCATCCGTCCAAAATGACAAGATCCGCGTGAAAACCTCGATCGGATGCGGCCTTTAACGCACGCCGTCCAGCAAGTCGAAGCGCGGCGATAATTCCATAACGATCGATCTCATCATTGCTTGCCTGACCAATTTCAATGCAGGGACTCCACTGAAAAACAGGCTCAAATAAGGCCTCGCGGGCGCGAAGACTAAGCATCTTTGAATCAGCGAGCCCCGGAAGAACTGGAATCCCGGCAGGAGGAGCAAAAGCCAAGCCAACGCATACCGGACCGGCAAGAGATCCGCGTCCAACCTCGTCCATGCCGGCGACCACGACGAAACTGCCTTGGAGC
>CALHID010000153.1 GCA_938030835.1 uncultured Actinomyces sp.
GTAACCCGTCGATGAGGTGATCGTATTTCCATGCATCGGGTCGGTCACCCAGGTAACAGGGCGCCCGTCATGCGCTTGCGCTTCCAAGAGAGGCGGTAATGCATGGCGAATTTTATCCGCCCCCATACGCGTGATGAAGGTCAAGCGCCCTTCTTCGCCCTCCGGATTCAGACGGTCAACCAGACGGCGCATATCATCAATCGATGTCGTCGGTCCAAGTTTGACGCCAATAGGATTACGCACATGCGCAAGCAATTCAACATGCGCATCGTCAACGCCACGAGTACGTTCACCAATCCACAAGAAGTGACCGGAAGTATTGTAAGGATCCCCGGTGCGTGAATCGATACGGGTCATTGCGGACTCGTAATCCAGAAGCAGGGCTTCGTGAGAGGAGAAGAGATCGACGCTACGCATCTGAGCTGCACTGGATACACCTGCTGCCTCAAGGAACTTCACGGCACGGTGAATCTCCTCAGCAAGAGACTCGTAACGCGCATAAGCCGGATTAGCAGTAAAACCACGATTCCAGTGATGCACCAGCCGCAAGTCAGCATAGCCACCGCGAGTGAAGGCACGAATCAAATTCAGCGTCGATGCGGCATGATGATACAAGTCCAACAAGCGCGTGGGATCTGGAATACGCGACTCGGGAGTGAATTCGAAGGAATTGACAGCATCACCACGGTACGAGGGAAGCGTGACGTCTCCGCGGGTCTCCATATCTGAAGAGCGCGGCTTCGCATACTGGCCCGCAATGCGCCCAATCTTGATCACAGGCAAAGACGCGCCATAGGTCAAGACGACGGCCATCTGGAGAAGAGTTTGGATCTTTAGACGCAGATGGTCAGCGGTCGCCTCGGCAAAAGTCTCAGCGCAATCGCCACCCGTGAGAACGAAGGCTTCACCGCGCGAGGCGGCAGCGAGGTTCGTTCGCAGATCGTCTACCTCACCTGCGAAAACCAAGGGGGGCTGACGACGCAACTCAGCCAATACGGAATCGAGGGCCTCGGGATCCGGGTAGCTCGGCTGTTGAAGCGCACGCTTGGAACGCCAAGCTTCCCAGGAAGCAGATTCTTCAGAACCGGCAGGAGCAAAGAGTTCAGGTGCGCCGGGGCGCAGCGAAAAATCGCCACGCCCCGGGGAAGAAGATGAAGCCATCGTCACTGCGCTGCAGACACGGGCTGGCCGATCTGCGAGAGCAGATCGGTGAACCACGGCTGCGTAGTGTCGAAAGGCTTACCACCGGCGATGCGCGGGAAGGCAATCGCAGAAAGCTGATCGCCATTCTCTTCATCCTGGCCGATGACACCGCTTTCACCGCGGAGTGCGCACTCAACAGCAAGATCACACATCTGCTTGATCAGTGCGAGGTCCTCTTCGTGTGCTGCTGCCGCGCGTGAGTAGTAACCGGACTTCTGAACCATGACTTTTTCGGCACCGATAAGGGCCGCAAACTTACGAGCGAACCACTGACCGGGGTTGATGGTATCAAGCTTGACGTGGCCGAAGGGATCGCGCTGGACCTCTTCGCCATTGGCTTCCATCTCAGCAATAATTTCGGGAAGGCCAGCACCTTCTGAAAGGAAGATGTTGACGTTGCCCTGCTCGTCCATGATTGCCTTCAGGCGTTCAGCCTCTCCGGCAATGTCAAGAGCGGCCTCGGGAACATAAACGCCATGGACATCCCAACGCTCGCGGGTCAAGCCCAAGGAAGGCGCCCAGTTCTTGGTGTCGAGCAGCTCGTGGTAGCGGCGAGCGGTCTCTGCTGTCAGGTAGCCGCAGTTACGTCCCATGCACTCGTGAACAATGAGCATACGGGGGTTCGAGCGGTGTTCGCCGATCACATTAAATGCGAAACGTGCACCTTCGTCCGCCGCGGTCCATGCGCCCAGAGACTGACGGATCGGAACAACGTCATTATCAATGGTCTTAGGAAGGCCAACCACGGTGAGTTCGTAGTTGTGCTCGTGCAGGTAGGCAGCGAGATCTGCTGCGGTCGTGTTCGTGTCGTCGCCACCGATGGTGTGCAGAACATCAACGCCATCCTTGCGCAGCTGCTCGGCAGCAAATGCAAGCGGGTCAACGCCTTCTTCAACCAAGCCTCGGTCGACAAGGTTCTTTGCATTGGTCAGCTTGACACGAGAATTACCGATGGGCGAACCACCAAACTCGCGAAGAATACCTGCGTTACGGCGTCCTTCTTCGTCGACGACAACATAGTTGCCGGTCAGAAGGCCGTGGTAGCCGTACTGGTAAAGGATGATTTCTACCTCGGGAGCAACTTGAGTGTAGCGCTCGATGAGATCACCAACAGCAGCCGAAAGACAGGGGGCAAAGCCACCAGCGGTCAAGAGAGCAACACGACGAACCGTCATGAGTCAACCTTTCAGTTTTCTTCACGCGCAGCAAGAGAAGCGCGCCAGATACTTATCTTATCGAGAGTGTAGATCCTTCGCCGCCCCGGACCTTTTTCTGGGACACGGCGATGTCACTATCAGTCTTGATCCCCAGAGTCATCTGTTTCTTCTTCGGGGATCTGTTCAATGTCTTCCTCAGGTGCGGTCGGAACCTGAACCTCAGGGGCCTCACGCCCACCGGGCGCGCTCTTCCCATTCGAGGGGACCGGGCCGTCAAAAGCACCTTCCTGGGCAAGCTGCGCTTTCACATCAGCAGCATAGAGATCGACGTACTCCTGGCCAGATAGGAGCATCAGGTTGTACATAATCTCATCGGTGATCGCACGAAGAACGTAGCGGTCTTTATCCAGTCCCTTGTAGCGGCTGAAATCCAGGGGCTCCCCGATGACCATTCCGATATTGGTTCTCGAAGGGATTTTCTGTCCGATTGGCTGGGCCGCATGTGTGCCGATCATCGCCACAGGAATGACAGGAGCGCCCGATAAGAGCGCTAAACGTGCAACGCCCGTCTTCCCGCGATACAGACGCCCATCGGGGCTACGAGTGCCCTCGGGGTAGATTCCAAAAAGTTCACCTTCAGCTAGGCGCTTGAGTCCGGCTTTCAATGCGGCTTCAGATGCACGACCACCACTGCGATCAACGGGAATTGTGCCAACAGCACGCATGAATTCCTTCGTTGCCCAACCCTTAAGACCGGTACCCGTGAAGTAATCGGCTTTACCCATGAACACAACCTCACGGTCGATCATCATGGGAAGAAAAACGGAGTCCCAGACTGCGTTGTGGTTAGAAGCGAGGATCGCCGGACCGCTTTCTGGGATGTTTTCTTTCCCGCGGATCCACGGACGATACGCAGCCTTGAGAATCGGAGTGCCCGTCAGCTTCAGTGCTTGATACAGACCCATGTTTCCTCCACCCGGATCAACCGCTAGCATCGTGGTTATGACCAATGGTTCTACTGTACAGCCCGAGCGGCCAAAAACCGCAATGATCCCAGCTTGGAATCAAGCTAAATGGCTGGTAGTAGACCTAGAAACAACTGGACTTAGTTCCCGCGATACCATCATTGAAATCGGGGCAGCAGTCTACGAAAACCGTGAGCTTATCGATAGTTTTTCAGCACTCATCAACCCCGGAACCCCCTTGCCTTCGTTTATTACTGCTTTGACGGGACTCAACGATGAAACGCTCGCCCACGCCCCGGATCTTCAGGCTGTTTTTTCGCATTTTTGCCAGTGGGCAGAGCATCTATGCGATCAGGGAGAGATTTCAGGCCTTATTGCACACAATGTCGCCTTCGATTGGGGGTTCCTTGAGCGAGCTCAACGGACCTGCGGCAGGTCACTCCCCTATTTTCAGCCTATCGACACACTGTCAATGGCTCGTGCTTTGCTTCCAACTGAGGTACCCAATCACAAGCTCACGACGCTACGCGAGCACTTTGAGTTAGGTGGCGGTCAGCATCGTGCATTGGACGATGCATTGGCCACGGGCATGTTGTTCTACAAATTGTGTGAATGCGCAGAAAGCCTTGGAAAAGATCCCCTCGCCTACTGCTCCCCTGCGTAT
>CALHID010000154.1 GCA_938030835.1 uncultured Actinomyces sp.
TTCCTTGGATTGGAGCATTTAATGCGGCACGTTCAGCCATATCACGGCGTGTCCTATTTGACGAGTGAAGGTCAGGCAAGTATCTCCGACGTCCGCAGATAGTTTGAGTCCATCCATCTTTACGCGCCTGATCAACGAGACTTTCAAGGTAGTCACGAACCCCGCCGAAACGCTCAAAATAGCGATCACGCAAAGCCGAGGCCTCGTGAACAGGAATTTGCAGTTGTGCCGAAAGACCATATGCTGAAAGACCGTAGGCCAAACCGTATGAAGTTGCCTTAATGCGTGAACGTTCTTCGGGCGTCACATCTGCCGGATCTATGCCAAAGACCATGGCTGCCATGGTGCGGTGAAGGTCCTCCCCCGAATTGAAGGCCTCGATCAGGCCTTGATCCTCGGACAGATGCGCCATGATGCGCATTTCAATCTGAGAGTAATCAGCGCTCATCAAGTCAACATAGGGCCGCCTCGCGACAAAACCAGCGCGGATACGCAAGCCATCGGCGGAACGCGCTGGAATGTTCTGCAGATTCGGATCCGAAGAGGCAAGACGACCCGTAGCAGCTGCGGTCTGAGAGAAAGTGGTGTGAATGCGTTGGTCATCCCCAATGCAGGCGTTCAGGCCATCAACCATCTGGTTCAGCTTAATCCGATCACGGTGTACCAAAAGATGGCGCAGAAATTCATTACCAGTGCGCTCAAACAGATCTGTTAAAGCTTCAGCATTAGTTGTGTACCCGGTCTTAGTTTTCTTTGTTTTTGGCAGGTTGAGTTCATCGAAGAGGACCGTCTGAAGCTGTTTAGGAGATGAGAGATTTACTTCGTGTCCTAAGACCTCCCACGCACTGCGTTGCGCTGACTCAACATCAGAGGCTAGCTCATGCGAGAGTGAGCGAAGGAATTCCTCATCAACGCCGATTCCATAGTGTTCCATCTGCGCTAGCAAACGCGCGATTGGCAGTTCCAGTTGTTCGAGGAGACGAGTTTGCTCACTCTCTTCCAACTTCGACATGAGGATCGCTGCAAGCGGATGCATACGCCCTGCAGCCCCTCCAAGCTCGTGCGCTCGCTCTTCAGTAATCCCCATGTCGAAGAGCGTTGTTTCACTCTTCTTCTCTTCTTCATCAATACCCAAGTAACGAGAGAACAACTGGGAAAGTCTGTAACCGCGGTGCTCAGAATTCACTAAATATGCGGCGAGAAGCAGGTCGCAGTAAGGATCACCAAGTTCCCACCCTCGCGCTCGCAAAGCATGGATACTGCCTTTGAAGTCGTAGACAATGAGGCCATCTTCTGAAATAAGCGATGTGAGTTCAGCATCTTGCTGAGCTGTAAGCAGTGTCGGATCAATGACAAGTGCCTCATCAGCAGTGGCAAAAGTAAGGGTGTTTACCTCCGCACCATTGACTTTCAGTACACCGTCGACAAAGAGGGAGAGGTTCCCCGGATGGTCCTGACGCCACTGGCTGAACTTGGTTTGGTCATTCGCAACCGTGACTGATATTTCATGTGCCGCCACTTCAGATTGAGAAACACTTTGTTCTTCGTTCTGCTCCGCTTTTCCAAGGCCGATACTCGCGACTGCCAGGATCTTCGAGCGAAGCGAACGAAATTCCAGCGCATCACAGAGAGCAGAAAGCGCCTGCCGGTCTGTGACGTCACGACGTAAATCATCCAATTCGCATTCGAGATCCATATCGGTCAGGAGGTGATTGAGTCGGCGGTTTCGGCGTACATCTTCGACGTGCTCACGAAGAGCCTCTCCACGCTTCCCCGTCACTTGATCGGCATGCTCTAACAGATTATCGAGGCCGCCGAAGCGGTTAATCCATTGAGCTGCGGTCTTGGGACCAACCCCAGGAACTCCCGGAAGATTGTCCGAGGCCTCGCCAACCAAAGCGGCAATTTCTGGGTATCGGTACGGAGGGACGCCATACTTATCCTCAATACGCTCCGGAGTCATTTCACGAAGATCTCCAGGGGTTAATCCGGGATAAAGGACTGTGACAGTATCGGTAACTGTCTGGAAGCTATCCCGATCACCGGACACGACGAAGACACGCATGTCTGCCTGCGTGCCACGATGAGCCAGAGTTGCAAGAAAATCGTCAGCTTCAAAGCCCTCTCGAGAGAGCGATCGAATACCCATCGCTCCAAGAAGATCCCTAATGAGTTCAATCTGTCCTTTGAATTCCTCAGGGGTCGCATCACGAGTTCCCTTATATTCGGGATATTCCTCAGTCCTGAACGAATGCCGGGAAACATCAAAGGCGACCGCAATATGGCTCGGCTGATATTTCTCGAGAATCTTAATCAGCATTGAGGCGAAGCCAAATACCGCATTCGTATGCTGTCCTTGCGCAGTCACAAAATTCTCTACCGGTAGGGCATAGAATGCACGAAAGGCCATTGAATGACCATCGATAACAAGCAGGGTCTCCTTCATAGAAGACACACTACGGCGAGAGGGCACGATGCACACCTCGAATGGCAAAATTGGTCTGCCTCAAAGCTGGCAAGGCACACTGATGAATCGGATGGGCATGCGTATCATTTCGCAGAGCCCAGAGCGAACCGTTATCGAGATGCCAATTTCTGGTAACACTCAGCCTCAAGGCCTTCTACATGGTGGCGCCAGCGCAGCCTTGGCTGAAACCGCCGCTTCACATTCTGCGATCGTCCACGCCCAGAGGCTTTTGGGAGACAATGCGGTTGCAGTCGGCGTGGAACTCAATATCTCTCATTTGAAGGCTGGCCGAGGATCGTTGATCCGAGCGACGGCTGAGGCGCTCCATCTCGGGCGAAGCTCAACAGTTCATACAGTCCGTATTACTGATGAAGATCACCAACTCATCGCCGTTGCGCGCGTATCCAACCGGATTCTCAACAAGTAAAAAGGGCGCGGGTATTACCCGCGCCCATTCGACGATCGAAGGTTTTTAACCTTCTACCTGGTTAATAACCGCGTCTGCGACTTCACGCATGGAAAGACGTCGGTCCATAGAAGTCTTTTGGATCCAACGGAACGCATCGGGTTCCGTCATTCCCATGTTCTTCATGGGAAGGCCCTTGGCACGATCCACACGCTTACGGGTTTCAAAACGGTCAGTAAGGTCAGCAACTTCTTCTTCAAGGGATTCAATCTCTTGATGACGGGAAAGTGCAATCTCCACAGCTGGGATCAGATCGGCTGGCGTAAAGGGCTTAACGACATACGCCATTGCTCCAGCATCACGAGCACGCTCAACAAGTTCTGTCTGGCTAAAGGCAGTGAGCATGACGACCGCACAAGAAAGCTCAGCAAGGATCTTTTCCGCAGCGGTGATGCCATCCATCTTCGGCATCTTGACGTCCATTACACAAAGGTCTGGCTCCAGCTCAAGGGCAAGCTTTACGGCTTCTTCACCGTTCGAGGCCTCGCCAACAATTTCAAAGCCCGCACCGCTCAGCGTCTCAACGATATCCAGGCGGATTAATCCTTCATCCTCCGCAACAAGTACCCGTCGCGGCTCAGTAGCTTCTTCACTCATG
>CALHID010000155.1 GCA_938030835.1 uncultured Actinomyces sp.
AACGACCTGGATACGGATACTTTGGCGGCAATGGAAGACCTGCTGGATGCCTTCCCGGGGACTTTGGTTGTTGTCAGCCACGACCGCTACCTGCTTGAACGCGTGACCGACCACCAAGTTGCGCTTCTGGGGGATGGCAGCTTGCGTGCCCTTCCCGGGGGAGTTGAAGAATACTTGAGTATTCGCGAGGCCGGTGGCGCAAAGTCTCCCGATGCTCGCGAAAGTGTGGCAGGGCCTCGTCAATCTGGAAATGCGGCGGGGGAGGAGTCTTCCGCAGACGCCACAGGCTCGGGGATGACTGATTCTGCTGCGCGACGAGCGGCAAAGAAAGAAAGCGCACGGCTTGAACGCAAGATCGATACCTTGCGCACACGCCTTGAAAAGATCGAAGAAAAGCTTGCTGAATGTGCTGCGCGCATTGCTGAGGATCAGAGCGCTCTAGAAGAGATGACGGACTTGTCTGCGCAGTCAACTCAGATTCGCCAGGAAATTGACGAGTTGGAAGAAGCTTGGCTGCTGAATGCAGAGCTTCTTGACGAGTAGAACTCGCAGTGCCATACCTTGTGTAGCACAGCCTAACCTGAGGCAAATAGCCGGTTGGACTTTATCGTAATTACGTGAACATTCTTCGGAGGCGACACTCGGTTTTCGTTGATATTCCGCAGAAAAAACAGTGCTATACGTTTTTCGAAATAAAACATGCATTCTTGAGGGGTCTTAACAATTTGTGTCGACTCTTCAAGGAGAACATCATGACGACCATCGACCTTCCCCTGGTCCAGGACTGCTCCGTTTCGGAGTGCTCGTACAACAACAATGGCTGCGCTGCTGGCGCCGTGACCATCGGCTACGGACGCACCTGCTCCACCTTCGTGCCGCTCTCGGTTCGCGGCGGCCTCGAGCGCAAGAGTCCGGTTGTTGGCGCCTGCCAGAAGGCAGACTGCTCCTTCAATACCGGTCTGGAGTGCACCGCCTCTGCGATTCGTGTGGGATCTGCCGGCGCTGACTGCCTGACCTATCAGGCGCGCTGAACATATCGCGTATAACAGTTGTGGCCCGCAGGAATTCCTGCGGGCCACAACCATATGTCAATCGGTGGAAAACGAGGCTTTCAGTTTCCCGGCCATGACTTCATTGTTGTCAGCATCTCGACCTTATAGCGGTCCCATAAGCGTCCGCCCCACACCACTGAAATTGCGACGACGGCTGCGCTCCAGGCCAGAGACAGGACCACAGCGATGATGAAGGGAATTCCTGTGCCGGTGGTAAACATCAAGGCAAGCCAGCCGGGCAAAGCGACCAGCAAACCGCCCAACATT
>CALHID010000156.1 GCA_938030835.1 uncultured Actinomyces sp.
ATTCTCAGTTCGATGAAGCGTGAAGGCGTGATGACTCCATCAACCGGAATGTCGTGCTTCTCGCGGGGGAGCAATTCTTCTCCTCTGTACTCCCAATCAAAAATGCACGCAATGACAGGGGCCGACGCCTCCTTGTATAACAGTGCACGGTCGTACCAGCCGCCGCCCTGGCCAAGGCGAGTTCCGGCCTCGTCGACTGCAAGACCGGCGACCAGGACAACCGAGGCCGCTTCAAGAGCCTTGGCTCCGCGGATGGGTGCGCGGCTTTGGGCAGGGAAGCGCGGGTTAGGGCGAGTGAGTTCGTCACCTCGGGAATGAAGAGCCCAGCGGGGTTCGCGCAGCAACGTGCCGTTCTCGCGTGCAAGAACAGGAAGTAAAACGGGGTCAAAACCGGCAAGGATTCCAGAAATATCAGGTTCCTTTTCCATCGGATAAAAAGCCGCAAGGGGATGTTCGCTACTGGGGGCGACTCCAAAAACATCGAGTGCCTGACGGAAATTTGCAGCCAAAGCATCACGCTCAGCCCGCCCCTCGCCGCGGCCTCGGGAATCCCAATACAGGCTCCTACGCGCACGAATTTCAGCGCGAAGTGAGTTTTTATGCATGGTCATTTCGCTCCCACGCCCCTTCCTCGACTACTCTGGTGACTATGACAGATCGAAATGTACCTGTGCGTCACGCGGTCGTCCCGGCCGCCGGACGCGGCACGCGTTTCCTGCCAATCACAAAGTCTGTGCCCAAGGAAATGCTGCCTGTTGTTGACCGTCCTTCAATTGAATATATCGCTCGAGAGGCAACGGATGCCGGTATCGACGATATGCTCTTCGTGACTCGAACCGGTAAGGAATCCATCGAAGCCTACTTCGATGCCGACCCCGGTCTTGAAAATGAGCTCGAGAAGGCAGGCAAGGACGAGCTTCTTGCCCTCTCCCGTGAATACCTCAAGCTTGCGCGCATGCACTCGGTGCGCCAGGGACACCCGCTGGGTCTGGGACATGCTGTTTTGCAGGCCCGTCAGCATGTTGGAAATTCTCCCTTTGCTGTGATGCTTCCTGACGACCTCATGCACCCGAATTCCACGCTGCTCAAGCACATGATTGATGTGCGCCATGCGCTTGGTGGTTCGGTTGTCGCCCTTCTGCGCGTGACTCCAGAACAGGCGACCGCCTACGCGTCGACTTCGGTTACACCTCTGGAGATCCCCGAAGGCGTTTCCCTCAAGGATGGCGATCTCATGCGTATTGATCGCGTTGTCGAGAAGCCACCGCTTGAAGAGGTCATGAGTGAGTACGCGGTTGTTGGACGCTACGTCTTCGACCCCGCGATCTTCGATGAACTGACAAAGATTGAGCCCGGTCGCGGTGGCGAATATCAGCTGACTGATGGTTTCGCGCGCCTGATCGACCGCGATCCCGAGGACGGCGGCGGCCTGTACGGTGTCGTTGTCAATGACCGTCGTTTCGACACCGGTGACAAGCTCGGCTACCTCGAGGCCAATATTGCCTTGGCTTTGGAAGACCCGAAGCTTGGTCCGAAGTTGGCTGAGTTCTTGGTCAACGAGGCCGGTACCCAGCTGAAAGGCCGTCTGGCGAAAGTTCTAGGTCTGTAATGCGCTCGGTCGCTGATTTCTATCAAGACTGTATTTCTGCCGTCGGGCAGCAGCCCCCTCTGGATGTTCAACTTCCAGACGCTGTAGGCTGCGTCTTGGCAGAGGATGTTGAGGCTCCCTTCAACCTTCCGGTTGCTGATCTGGCTGCGTGCGATGGCTACGCGGTTGCTGCAGCTGACCTTGAAGGTGCCCGCCCGGATGCCCCTGTCGTTCTGCCCGTTACGGAAGAAATCCGCGCGGGTGATATTCACCCGGCTGCCCTGATCCGAGGCCGCGCGATCCGTATCGCGTCTGGCGCTCCTATGCCTCAGGGTGCGGATGCAGTTCTTGCTCTGGAATTCAGCGACCATGGCATTTCTAAGGTTTCCGCAAAAACTCAGCCTGCGGTGGGGGAGAACATCCGCCGTAAGGCTGAGGACGTGGAAGAAGGAACCGTTGTTCTTCGAGCGGGGACCCGTGTGGGTGCCCGTCAGGTTGCTCTGCTTGCCGGCGTTGGCCGTTCCCGCGTTCTGGTTCACCCGCGTCCCCGCGTGGTGATTTTGTCCATCGGTGATGAGATCGTTGAACCTGGCCGTGAGGCGCGCCCCGGAACGGTCTTCGATGCCAATGGCCACGCGCTTTCGACGGCTATTACAGATGCTGGTGCGCAGACCTTCCGCGTGTCTGCTGTTCCTGATGAGCGTTCTGTTCTTCGTGAAACTATTGAAGATCAGTTGGTTCGTGCCGATTTGATCTTAACGACGGGCGGTATCTCTTACGGAAGTGGCGATACGGTCCGCGAGGTCTTATCGGCACTCGGTACGGTTCGCTTCGATTCGGTTGCTGCATGGCCCGGTCACATCCTTGGTGTGGGAACTGTCGGCGGTGACGACCAGGGGCGCTCGGGTACGCCTATTTTCTGCCTTCCCGGGGACCCTGTTTCCGCCCAGGTCTGCTTCGAGGTCTATGTGCGTCCTGCTCTGCGCCACATGCAGGGCTGGACTGTTCTCAACCGTCCCAGCGTTGAAGCGCGTGTGGATCGCTCGTGGTATTCGCCGCGAGGCCGTCGTGAGTTCGTGCGAGTGCGTCTAGTGGGCGAACCTCGCACGGGCTACCAGGCGAAGGTGATGGGAGCTCCTGCCTCGTTGCTGCTCTCGGCGTTGGCTGAATCGAATGCGCTTGCGGTGGTCCCCGAAAACGTGACGAATGTGCGCGTCGGCGACACTCTGCGCTGCATGGTTTTGGACTGATTGGGTACCTGCTCGGAATGGGACTGCGCGAGCTTTTTGCACCCGCTGCGGTGTGGGGGCGTGATCCGTCCTTCTTCAGTGTGCGCATTGAGGATCCAGTTTCGGAAGGTTTCATTCGCGCATCATCCTCTGTGCCCCCTGCGGTCATGACAATTCGCCCGCTTCTGGGACGCGACCATCTGCGTGTTGATTCCGTACGACGCGCGAACTCCGCCTGGCTGAATCCATGGGATGCAACCTTGCCCGAGGGAGCAGTGGAAGAACTACCAACCCTGTGGGATTACATGCGACGCGCAGACCGTGATCAGCGGCAGGGGCACTCTTTAATATTGATGCCCGAATTTGATGGGAAGCCGGTTGGGCAATTCACCCTTTCGCAGGTGCAATGGGGCGCAATGAGTCAAGGAATCCTTGGCTATTGGGTTGCTCAAGAGGCTGCTCATATGGGCGTGGCTTCTTTGGTTGTCGCCTACATGATGGACCTGGTTATTGGTGAACTTGGTCTGCATCGAATTGAAGTGAATGTCCGCCCCGAAAACGAGCGTTCTTTGGGTCTTTGTCGCAAGCTTGGTCTTCGCGAGGAAGGCTACCGTGAGCGCTATATGAACATCGCTGGGCAGTGGGCCGACCACGTGAGTTTTGCGATGGATGCAGAGTCTCTTCCTGAAGGTGGCATGGTCGCTTCCTTGTACGGTCAGAGCTTGCGCTAGTTTCAGTCCCATCCATGTTGTCAATGGTGTGCATGTGACAACTGTGATTGATGTGAATTTACTGCGATATTTTTCCTCCAATGATCACAGACACGCGCCCACTATAGGACTCCGTCATGGCGCTGAGGTTTTAGCGTTAGAGGGTGGTATACGGAGGAGTTTTGGTTGCAGTGGCGGTCATCGTCACCCTTGCCACCCTCCCGTACCTTATTGCTCGCCGAAGCGCGATGATGCAATCTCGAGAGAACGATCGGTTTTCTCCCAGCTTGCGTCTCGTTGAATCGGCTAGCGTCGTACCCGTCGACGGATGCGCTGACGACTCGCCCGCGCTACTCAACGGCACCCGTCCCGTGCAACGAAGGAGCTCTCCAGTGGCACACAATGCTCCGGTCCTGACCGCAGAGGCCGCCCGCGCTCGCAGTCGCGGAGTGCGTGAGATTTCTGCACTGCGCGCCCGTCGCGCCGCCCGTTTGAGTGCCGAGGCCGCTGCTGCCCGCCGACGTGTGCTGCTCGTGGCGGTGGCTGCCCTTGCAACCCTGATCCTTGCAGGTTGTGCTGCAGCAACCTCGCTGTCATGGATGTGGCCGCTTCTTCCCTTTGCCGTGGGTGCGGCAACTCTTATCTTCTCTCGGGCGTGTGCGATTCGTTCCCAGCGCATTGGGGAAGAGGAAGTTGCACAGCTCCACAGGCTTCGCGACCAGCTCTCCCGTTCATCTGCGTCCGCGAAGGCGTCGGATGAAGTGACCGCGGTCGAAGCTGAAACTGTTCAGCCGCCTGTCTCTGATGCTTCGGAAGAGGGGCTGGAAGATGAAAGCCTGCGCGCGGATCAGGTTGCGGATGAGTCCGAGGAGCTTGCTGAAGACCTTCAGGTTGAAGCGCAGGCTGCTGCGGAGCAGACTGTGGCCTCGGCTATCGAGGAAGAGATCCCTGCACCGGTGGAACGTCGTACTTGGACACCTGCTGCCATCCCGGCGCCGACCTATGCAATGCGTGCACGACTGAGTGGACGCATCGTGCACCCCGATACCGATATTCGCGGAATCCCCAGGGTGGATGCACGTATTCCTGCTCGCCCGATCGCTGCCGGCCCAGTGCCAAAGGATGCGCGCTCGACCGAGGAAGTCGTCGCCTTTGAGGCAGTTGTCTTGGATGTCGAGGCCGCGCTGGATTCGCGTATCGCTCAGTAGTTTGGCGAGCGGACTGCTGGAGCTCCGTTTGGCCAAACGGACTTCTGCCGCTATGATGGTGAGGTCCTTGGGGCTATGGCGCAGTTGGTAGCGCGTCTCGTTCGCAATGAGAAGGTCGGGGGTTCGAATCCCCCTAGCTCCACAACCTGGGTCGGGCTGATTGCCCGGCCCTTTGTGTGTCTCCTGTTCTTTTGGGCATAGAAATTCCCGGTCACCTCATCGAGGTGACCGGGAATTCTATTTCGAGAGCTCTGTCGTGGGATGAGGCTTGGGGAGTGCTAAGCCCTACCCCTGGGCCTCGTCCCTAGCTAGTCCTGCCAGTAATCCAGCTTCTGGGTGATACCGATTGAAGAAGCCTTGAAGGTCGGGTTAAGTCCGGCCTTGCGCTGCTTCTGGTAATCGAGGGCACACCGGATGGCCTTGTTGCCCAAGATGATGATCACGGGCAGGTTGATCAACGCCATGAGGCCCATGAGGATATCGCCAATGTTCCATGCGACCGAGAACTCCAGCAGTGCACCTGCAAAGACCAACAGCGAAGCGACGGCACGGAAGATTATTAATACCCAGTGCGGAGTGGGCTTATCGCCGAAGAGGAAGCGCAGATTCACCTCGGCGTAGTAGAAGTTGCCAACCAGAGTCGTGAAACCGAAGAGCAGTAGGGCAAAGGTGGTGAAGGGACCCGCGAAAGAACCGATGGTCGAGGCCATTGCGTTCTGAACTAGGGGAGCGCCGGTCACATCGCCATTGAGCTCAACATTGGAGGAGAGGATCACGAAGGCGGTGATGGTGCAGATGATCATGGTGTCGATGAAGACGGAGAGCATCTGAACCAGGCCCTGCTTGACGGGGTGGGAAACCGAGGCAGAAGCAGCGGCGTTAGGAGCGGAACCGACACCGGCCTCGTTCGAGTAAAGGCCACGCTTAATGCCGTACATGACCGCCGATCCCGCGAAGCCGGAGAAAATCGCCTTGAAGTCGAAAGCGCCCGCAAAGATTGATTCGAGCATCGAGGGGATGTTGTGCCAATTGATCAGCACGACGATGATTCCCACGCCCAAGTAGACAATTGCCATGACCGGGACGAGGAAGGAAGTGATGTCGGAAAGGCGGCGGGTTCCGCCGAAGATTGAACCGGCCATCGCGATCGCAAGCAGGCCACCGATGATGTAGGGAGTGTAGCTGGCGTTGTACCAGCTGTATGCGCTGAATGCCTGGTTTACGTTGAACGAGGCAAGCAGATTGAAGCCGCCCATGTAGGTGACGATCAAGGCAACTGCGAAGACGACCGCCAACCATCCCTTGCCCAAGCCATCCTTGATGTAGTACGCGGGGCCACCGAAGGAGTGGCCGTGAGGGGAGCGGCGCTTATAGATCTGAGCCAGGGTTGATTCGATGAAAGCCGAGGCCGCGCCGACGGTCGCGATAACCCACATCCAGAAGACTGCTCCAGCACCGCCCAGCGCGATCGCCGTCGCAACACCGGCAATATTGCCAACGCCCACGCGCGAGGCCGTGGAGATCATCAGTGCACGGAACGATGAAAAGTCGCTATCTTTCTCCGGCTTTTCCATAACGACACGAATCGACTCCCAGAACATACGCAGTGGAAGTGCCTTCGTTCGGATAAAGAAGTACAAGCCAGTACCGATCAGAAGAATGATCAGGATGTAGCTGTACAAGGCAGTAGAGATTGCATCCAAGATGCTTGCCATGAGAGCTCCTCAGTCGAAATGGTCAGTAAAACCGCAGAATCTCGCCGATTGAGAGGTATCGACAGGCGCTGCGAAAACATTGAGATAAGCGTATAGCAAAGGTAAAGAAATGGCAATAATGATAAAAATCTGGGGCCTAAAACGGTAATGTGTGCTGGTTCACGTGGTTTTGGTTTGACGTGGTGGGGGTTGGGTGTGTAGAT
>CALHID010000157.1 GCA_938030835.1 uncultured Actinomyces sp.
CTCACTTCTTCGACGACTACACCTACCAGGGCGAGATGGCTCGATCGTTCCAAGATCCTAGCCAGCCTCAGACGGTGGTTCGTTTCTGGTCGCATAAGTGAGGTGCACGGCTAGCATCGTGAAACCTTAGTATTACTGCCCGCGCTGCTCAGCAGCGCGGGCAGTGCTTTATCCGTAGCACTGTTCGATCATGGGCTGATCACTGCATGAGATTTCGCGTTGCTCGAGCAGCAAACCTGTCCACAGATCAAGCTCAGAAACTAGTTATCCACAGATTTTGCATCCTCATCCCGAAGCGATGAGGCGTCCTCATACCCTCGCATCATGGAGGAGCGACCTCCAGTGATTGCGAAAGGAATGATCCATGATCGGGAGGCATCCGAATATTCAAAAAGGCTGGGTGCATCGTGCAAGAAAAGGAACTGTTGCACTGGTCTTTGCAACGGCAATCGGAACTCTCAGCGGACTGGCGTTGAATCCGCAGCCGGCGCACGCGCTCTTTGAAGGAAACGGCATGTACGTGAAAGGCGTTGGCGCACAATCTGTTGGAGGATTTTGGCTGGGGGCTTACACCGCACCGCACAACGTTGAGACGCGTTACCCGGTGTGGTGCACCCACATGTGGCGAGCAAACCCCAAACCGCAGGACACCGCATCGATTACAGATTTGGGAGAGTCCAAGCGCTGGGGACCAGATGAGCTTGATCTATCGACTGCGCAAATGGCATGGCTTCTTGATCGCTACCAGGATGATCGACACCAAGAAAACCGTGCGGCGCTTTCATTCCTGATTCACGCGAATTTTGAAGGAGACCAGTCAGGGAAGAACACTCAAGATTCCGTCAATAGTTTGGTTGACGGCGTACGACGTCAACTGCCGCAAGTTTTTGACAGGGCAAAAGATTATGTGCGCCAAGCAAAGGAATCTGCTGTTACAACATATGAAAATGGAAGTGTTGAAACCCAGACTCCACGCAGTGGTGTGCTTAAAGACCTCGGCGTGAAGAATGAAAAAGGGGAGTGGATTCCGAAGCTGAAACTCCACCTCATGCTTATTGGTCCTGCTCGTTTCACTTCCACGGGCACCAGCCAATGGGATGGAGAAACGCAGGGGAATGCCCTGAGTCTTGAGTGGGAGGCAACCGGTAATGGAACCGTGAAATGGGTAGGAAACTACGAAAATCCTGTGCGCTCTACACTCACGAAATACGGAGTTAACCCGGCGACTCAGGACACGGCCTCGTACGGAAACAGACCGGGTGGCGATAAGGAAGAAAAGCGCCTCAAGGGAGGAACCTGGAAGGTGCTCATGGACTTTCAGCCAATGGGGCGATCACAAGTTGTCCAAACCAGCGCGAAGGACAATACCCTGAGCGATACTGTCACGGCCTTTGCAGACCCCAATTACGGTGATGGAAAGTGGATCAATGATGAACACGGACCAATACCGGTAACCTTCGAAGGGACTGCCTACGATCTGGGGAGTGAACCTCCAAAGGAACCTTTGGATACACGTTTCATCTCGAAGGATATGCGAGTTCTTGGAAGCGCAACGGTTGTTTTTCGCGGAGAAGGGGAGCGTCAGGTCAGTATTCCTCTTCCTGAAGGACAGGCAAAACCAGGATTTGTCTCTTGGGTATGGAGGGTACGTAAAGAAGCACAGGGACAATACGCTCCTCTTGTCCATGCCGATTGGGCCGACCAGCTGGGACTCACTAATGAAACGCAAGTGATTCCCTGGAAAATCCAGATTCACTCTGCCGCACAGCTCAAAGAGACCAATGGGGGAAACTTCTTAATCGATGATCTCTGGGTTAGCGGCTTTCCGGAAGGACACACTTATTGGAGTGGTTCTGAGAGAATCGCTGCCGACACATCGCATATGCGTCATCGTCTTCTTTTCTTCCCCCAAGGCCTTGAGGTTGTTGAAGAAAACCGAGAGAAAGCAGAAGAAATCGGAGCTGTCGAGGTCCCCGCAAAGAATGGGTACTATCCATCGCTTGGCGATCTTCGATTCGCAGTGGATCCTCAGCGCATCGGAACCTACGTGTTTACAACAGAGTTTGACGGTGACGGTCGCGTTGAAGCCTTCCGCTCTAGTGTCGACGATCCGCATGAACAGTACACGCGACAAGCGCCTTCGATCATTCGCCTAGCAACACGTGCTCGCGATGGAGGTGATGGTGACCAGGTCATTGGTCGCTCGGGGCCATCCAAGATCGTTGACCAGGTTTGCTATGAGGGTCTCGAGGCAGGGGAACGATACTCCCTGAAAGCAAATGTGGTTGACCGAGAAAGTGGTGAACCATTGAGCGCTGCTGGTCGACCGGTAGAAGGAACAGCTGATTTCACTGCTGAGACCGCATCTGGCTGTGCAGAGGTGATGATTAACGTTCAGGGAGAAGACATCAAAGCAAAGAGCATTGTCATCTTTGAAGATCTATTTCACGGTGATCAGCGAATCGCATTCCATCGAGATATTAATGCAGCTCAGCAAACCCTCAACGTAGAACAACCCAAACCTCCAAAGGTTGCTCGTACTGGCACTTCGGGTGTTCTGATCGCCTCGCTTGCGGGAGTCGGAGCCCTTGCTGGTGGAGTGTTCTATCGTCGGGGAAGGAAAGGGAGCTTGTAGGGCACGTTGACATCTGAGGTGACCTACCGGATTGGAGGATATGAGCCTTAGATAAGCAGACTCAAAAATGAGTGGTGGTGGGAACGGCTCCGTTCCCACCACCACTCATGTGTGCAGGCAATTCTCAGGACATGCGACGGGCGCGTGCTGCGCGGCGCTTAAGGGAACGACGCTCCTCTTCGCTCATCCCTCCCCAAACTCCGGAGTCCTGGTTGTTGTCGAGTGCCCACTGAAGGCAGATTGCTTGAACTGCGCATTCACGACAAACTGCCTTGGCTTCAGCCGCCTGTGCGATGGCCGGACCCGTATTCCCGATCGGGAAAAAGAGTTCTGGGTCGACGCTGAGACATGCGGCTTTACTCCGCCAATCCATTATGGGTACTCCTTCAAGAGCATAAGTGCAGGCAGTGTGTGCCCGCACCGAACAAAAACAACAGTCCTTAGTTTCGGGGATTAGCGAGTGCATATCAAGAGTCAAGAGGCCATAAAAAACAGAAATTGATGTGTAAGACGTCACGTTATTTAAAAGTCAGGACGAAACGCCCAGCGGTGCCACGATGAACAATTACCCCGGAATAAGAATTCCAAGAATGAGCATATAAAGAACTGGGAAAAGTCTGGCAATTCTGGGCGATGAATCGAAGCGCTTCCTTAGGCGGGTTTGTGAAAAGTAGCAGTTCGGTGCGGTTTTCAAGCGCCCTCATCCACTGTGAGTGCTCTAAATGGTGAATGATGCAACCTGCATTTATTGCTCTAAGAGCGTCAATTAATACCGAATTCTCTTCTCCGATAAAAGTGCAATTCTTTTCGGAAATTAAGAACCGTTTTAATTGTGCGCCGTAACAAATGATATACGAATGAATTCGCATGTCAGAGCTGGTTTTGGTAAGTGAAGCAACTCTCGATCGGGACGTTGCTGGGGTGATCGGGAAGTGCGGTCTTTGTTGGTCTAGAGCGGATGCATTGAGTGTGGCCGATGGAAGGGAAGAGCAAGAGTTCAACCGATGGGGTGCCGCGGTGTCCAATTGCCCCTGACAGTCGTGAAGTATCTGATTCCACGATTGGATGCTCAGCGGTAAAGAGGGCTTCACGGAATCGGAGCATAAGCAGAGTAAAGACTTGTGAGCACTGCTCCAAAGCTGAGCGGGTGAATCTGTACACTCGGCTCCGCGGATCGCTGGGCAGGTTTCCGCAATTTGGGGATTGGGAATCTCATACCAAATGTGTTCATAGGAACCAAAAAGCGTGCGTGGGGTAAACCGGCCTGATACATCGCTGGCAATGAGAACGGTGTTGACGCCATCGCATGAGCGAGTGAACTGACCCCACAGATCATGAGCACGAAGAACTCCCAAGCACTCTTCCAACATGTGCAGGGTTCCTTCAATATCCTCGAGCCAGATAACGCAAGGAGTGCGATGACACAGGTCCTCACAAAGGACACTAAAATCCACGATGTCACGTATCAGGTAGTCGGGTGAAGCTGTGCTCGAATGCGGGGTGCCCGAATCAACCGACACTCCGCATAGGGGGAAACCCAACGAATCGCTCAAGATCGTGGCGCATGAACGGACAAGTAAAGCAAGCTTGCTTGTCGAACTCCCAGAACCGCTCATCATGATATTTCCGTGTTGCCACATAAGACATCGGTGTGCACCACTTTCGATCCCGTCGATGAGGCCAATGGCTATGCCCCGTTCTGAAGAGCACAGCTGACCGAGATCGCCGCGTGTGAGCTGAGAGGGTAAAGAAGGACACCACAAAGGCGCTCCAATGGAAGCTGACTGCTTCTTCGAAATCGAAGCGATGGTCTGCTCGATATTCGCGCAATACGCAAACTGGACAGGCTTTCCGGAACCGAGCAATGCTCTGCCAGGAATACGGGGAAGATGCGCAGCCTCTGCGCTGCCAATGACACTGTGAGATTCAGATTCAGAGATACTCCGCAGTGCAATCCGTAGTTCTGTGTTGGCGCGCATGCGAGCGTTGATCGAGGCGCCGGGATGCTGGGTTGCGTAGATCAAATGCAAACCAAGAGAACGCCCCTGAGCCGCAAGCCTTGAGAAAGTCTCGAGGGTTTCCGGATGCAGATCGGCAAGAACTTGGAATTCATCAATGACGATGAGAATTCGTGGAGGTGGGGGAGGAGCACACTCTTGAAGAAAACGTTCACGCCACTGCGAGAGGTCCTTGACTGCGTATTGTGCAAATTGTGCTTCTCTCGTCGCAATGCATGACGCTAGACCTCTAAGCGCCCGCGAGGAATGACCAAGGTTGAGGTCGGTCAAAACGGTTTCAGTGTGAGGGAGTGCAGTGAGGGGAGTAAGGGCAGATCCTCCTTTGTAATCCACCAAAACCAAGCGGAGGTGTGAAGGGGAGTAACTCGCGCATAATCCAAGAAGCCACGTTCGAAGTGCCTCTGATTTTCCACTACCTGTTGTTCCGGCAATGAGGGCATGAGGTCCGTGCTTCACGAGGTCGATGTCAACAATTCCTGAGGTGCCTTTCCCAATCGGTGTCTGTAACACGTCATCGTGATCGCTTACTTCAAATGGAAGTTCATTGAAATCGACGTGTTCGGGAATAGAACCGAAGAGTGCGTCTCTACCCAGCATCTTCCACCAGGCCAAAGACACAGGTGCTCGGGAAGCAGGAATCACTGCGTGACACCACGTTGGAAGTTCACTGAAATGATGCGCCCAGGCAAGGTGAATATTTTCATCGCCGCTCTCATCCTCACCGGGAGCGTGAACTCTGATGCTTATGCGACAGGGCCTGGAATTAGTAGAACCCGGGCCAGGATAGTTCTGCCTTCCGATATCGATAAGTTCATCATTGTCATCGTTGACGCGCGCTCCTCCCAACTGCGCCGCGAGCTGAGCCGCGCACCACAAAGCACTTAACTTGGCCTCGGGGCCAACAAAACCAAGATATGTTTCCCCGCCAGTGTGAGAGACCTCTTGAGCTTTCCCGCGCCCAATCTGGTTGGGATAGATCAGAAATGGTGAAGAGCCCGAAATAGAAGGAGCCGCAGCTTCAAGAAGAAGCGCCAGGCCCGCTGCATCAATGCGATGTCTGGGTTTTCGTCGTTTCATGACTACTATCCCGAGGATTGACATGCTGATGAGGGGAAGGGCGAATAGAAGAAGCGATATGCCGCCGTAGGCTCCCATGACCAGCATGCGCATCACCATGAAAAGCAGAAGCGGAACAATGCCAATGAGGGACAACGTAGGTAGGGGCCTCGAAGCACGGGAGGAAGAAGGAAAAGAAAGATCACGCGGCCGTTGTCGCAACTGGTAATAGTCGGTAGCAGAGCGGCCACCTACTTTAAGTTGCATACCTTTGGTGGGGGTATATACATGCTTCGCACGTAGGCGTCGCCAGGGTGTGAAAGCTGCCGGGCGGATCCATATTTGCGCATCCTCACTGTCAAGAAGGAAACTCATGCGCTCGCGGCCTCGGTGATCGGTGAAGATCTGTATCTGTACCGGAAATTCTTGAGCGCACCCCAAGGGAGAAGCGACCAGCCCAATGTTTGGCCCACTCACGCACGCAAAATGCCACGAGGAGCGAAGTGCTGCCTGAAGAAGCGTTGGCGCCAAGGGGAAATCTCCCACGAGCGTGATCACCTCCCAATAACATCCCTGCGTGAGTACGTGAACTGTGCACTCGCGTGAGGCCGCTTTCTCTTCACCCTTCAGCCTTGAGCAGCCTTCGTACTCGCGCCTGTGAAAGGAGAAAGCTGTGGAAAACGCCGATGCTTTGTCCTACTTGTGGAGGAATAACAAGAAGATCTGCGTGTGGGGAACAAGCATGCCCTGAACGGAGATGACACAATGGCAAGCATGAGTGAAGAGGAACGCCAGCTAGTTGACCGCTACCATCAACTGATTCAGGAAGTTGATGATGCGCGAGCGGCTTACTACAACCGTGATGCTCCTGTTTTGTCAGATGCGGAGTACGACAAGCTCTACCGCGAACTCGAAGACTTTGAGGCACAATACCCGCAGTATCGCAGTGCAGATTCTCCGACCGCTCAGGTTGGAGGTGTGGCCTCAGAAGCCTTTGCTCCGGTTGAACACCTCCAGCAGATGACCAGCTTGGACGACGTTTTCTCTTTGGAAGAGCTCGCAGGCTGGGAAACCCGAATGGCTAATGATACGGGTCGCAGCGATCTGGACATGCTCACCGAGGTCAAGATTGACGGTCTTGCAGTCAATTTGCTCTATGAAAATGGAGTACTTAATCGCGCAGCGACGCGAGGCGATGGGTGGGTTGGCGAAGATGTCACCGCCAACGTCCGGACAATTTCGTGTATTCCTCATCGTTTGAAGGGCTTGGTTCCCGCCCGCGTTGAAATCCGCGGCGAGGTCTACTTTCCGACGAAAGATTTTGAATCTCTTAACGCTGAGCGCGTCCGTGTGGGCGAGGCTCCCTTTGTGAACGCTCGCAATGCAGCTGCGGGTTCTTTGCGTCAAAAAGACCCGAAGAAAACTGCCGAACGGCCTCTTGCAATGTTGGCGCACGGCATTGGTTTTGTCGAAGCCGGGGATAGCGGGTTTACAGAACCCGATACCTTGTCTGGGTGGTTTGAGTGCCTGAAAAATTGGGGGATGCCGGTCTCTCCTCACACTAAGCTCCTGCGCGGTCGCGAGGCGATTGAGAAGCGTATCGCTGAATTGGGCGCTCAACGACACTCTTTGGAACATGAGATCGATGGGGTTGTCGTCAAGATTAATGATCGTGCGATCCAGGCAAGCCTGGGGACAACCTCGCGCGCTCCACGTTGGGCCGCCGCCTATAAATTCCCGCCGGAAGAAGTTAATACCCGCCTTCTTGATATCCGTGTCCAAGTCGGTCGTACCGGGCGCGTGACGCCTTACGGAGTCATGGAGCGTATTCTCGTTGCCGGTTCTCACGTCTCACGCGCAACCTTGCACAACGCTAGTGAAGTTGCCCGAAAAGGTGTTCTGATCGGCGACCTTGTTGTTTTGCGTAAGGCTGGGGATGTGATCCCCGAAATCGTTGCCCCCGTAGTCGCTGCCCGCGATGGTAGTGAATATCCCTTCGTTATGCCGGAAAACTGTCCTTCGTGTGGGACGAAGCTGGCTCCCCAGAAGGAAGGGGATGTGGATCTTCGGTGCCCGAACCAAGCGGGGTGCCCAGCACAAATTACCGAGCGGATTGCGCACTTGGGTGCCCGCTCCGCCTTGGACATCGAAGGACTTGGGGACGAGGCCGCGCTTGCCCTTACCCAGCCCGAGGCCAATCGCGATGAGGTTGCCGCCGCGCTCGCGGCAGGGCGGACTGTGTTCCTTGAAGACGGGACCGCGCTGCACATGGAAAAGACTGACACGCTAACTCATGGCGAATTGATCGGTGATGCCGAGGCCCTTCTTCCCCCCGTTCAAACGCCAGTTTTGTCCTCGGAAAGTGATGTTTTCAGCCTCGATGCTGAACGACTTCGCGATGTCATGGTGTGGAAGCCTGTGACCAAGGAAGGACAAGAAACCGGGGACTGGATGCAGGTTCGGTATTTTTGGACTAAGGCATGGAAACAGAAGGGAAATAGCGGAGTCTATACCCCACTTGAGAGCACTCCTTCAAAGAATACGGAGATGATGCTTGAGCAGATCGAGACCGCAAAAGAACGTCCACTTGCACGCATTCTGGTTGCGCTTTCGATTCGCCATGTTGGGCCAACTGCTGCCTCGGCTCTGGCAATGACCTTCCCCTCGATGGATCTCTTAATGGAGGCTTCTGTCGAACAATTGGCAGACGTCGATGGAGTTGGCCAAGTAATCGCCCAATCTTTGCGGGAATGGTTCGACGTAGATTGGCATGTGGAAATCGTTCGTGCCTGGCAAGCTGCGGGAGTCCGTATGGAAGATGAAGCTCGCGAGGATATTGAACAGACCCTCGAAGGATTAACGATCGTCGTTTCAGGAGCAATGCCTGGCTACACGCGAGAAGGCGCAAAGGAAGCGATCGTCGCCCGAGGAGGAAAGGCCTCGGGATCGGTATCGAAGAAGACGTCACTGGTCATCGCGGGGCCCGGTGCGGGATCGAAAGCCGCAAAGGCCGAGGCCCTGGGAGTGCCCGTTGTTGACGAAAGCTATTTTGAGCGGGTACTTAAGCGTGGGCTGTCCGCCCTCGATGACTAAACGATAAATTCGAAGGGGTGCAAAAGACGCTCGGAAATTCGGGTGAGTAGCGAGCGTTCTTCCCATTCCTCAAAGGTAAGCTTGCGCGCATTGGTCAGGTCAAGCTCAAAGATCCGATCCATCGTCGCTGCGAAGGCTTGCGAACGGAACTGGACATTGACTTCGTAGTTGCCCTGCAGGGAAAGCCTGTCGATATTCGCGGTTCCGACAGTTGACCAGACTCCGTCAATCGTCATGGTCTTGGAGTGGATCATTGCATCCTGGTACAGCCAGATTTCCACCCCTTCCTTCAACAGCGGTCCGTGATAGGGACGCGCAACCCAGTCGGCGAGGATGTGGTTGGAATACTCGGGGATCAGAATCTGTACCCGGACACCTCGGCGCGCTGCGTGTACCAGGGATTCGAAAATCTCACGGTCAGGGATGAAATACGCACTGGTGATGCGAATTGAGTGCTGCGCCCGATCGATTGCGTCGATGTAGAGGCCGCGAACGGGGTAGAGCAGGCGCGAAGGTTGGTTGAAAGCCAGTGATACATCGCTGGTCCATCTGGGGGCCCGACTGCGCGGAAGTTTAGGTTGTCCGCGACGCTTGAAGTGATTCCAGAAGTCAATGAAGCCGTATTTCAACTCCGCAACTGCTTCCCCTGTCACGCGCACGTGGGTATCACGCCATTCGAGGGCAAAAGGATCACCAATGTTGTACCCGCCGACGAAGGCGACACGGTCGTCGACGACCATGATCTTGCGGTGATCGCGACCGGTTTTACGCAGATTGAAGGTGAACATTCCCGAACGGATTTCGGGGAAACGACGGATGTAGAGATGGGGAGTCTTTGGAAAGACGTAAAAGAATGGGTCTTGGTTCATGACGGCGAAGCCATCGTAGACGATGTGGACGTCAACCCCGCGCTGAGCGGCGGCAAGAAGTGCCGATTTGAAGCGTTTGCCCCATGCGTCTGAGCGCCAAATATACGATTCGAAGAAGATGTAGTCCTTTGCCGAGGTGATTGCTTCAAGCATGTCCTCATAACG
>CALHID010000158.1 GCA_938030835.1 uncultured Actinomyces sp.
TCCAGCTTGAAGGTTCTGCCGCTAAGGAAAATTGGGGAGAAGCTCAGGATCTGCTCGCCGAGCAGAGCGTGATCTACCCGCTTGCCTTCCGCAACATGATTACCGCATCTAACCCCAAGAAGGTCGATGGCTTCAAGCCAATTTCCGCCACCAGCCTGCAGCTGCTTGGAGTAAGCGCAAAGTAAGCCCTTCGAGGCTTCACAGAAAGGAGGGGTGGGATGCTCGCCCTGAGGCTCTAGCCACAGTGGGACCCCACCCCTCCCTTTCTTTGCCCAATTCCGCTTGACATGGAGGTCTAGCAGTGAATAACCTTCTGCGTCTTCTCGCGCGACGACTAGTGTGGTTGCCGATCATGGTGGTCGGCGTATCCTTCCTAGTCTTCTCAATTATGTGGCTGTCTCCCATTGATCCCGCCTACTCGGCGCTCGGTGAGACCGCAGCCCCCGATGCTCTTGAGGAATACCGCATTCAGCACCACCTCAATGAGCCCTTCTTCGTTCAATACGGCCTCTACCTGTGGGGAATGCTCCACGGTGACCTTGGAACATACGGTGTCGGTACCGGCTATCGCGTCAGCGACGTAATTGCCCAGGCGCTTCCCCTCACCTTGCAGCTGACCTTCCTGGGTTTGATCATTGCCGTTCTTATTTCCTTCCCCCTCGGAGTCATCGCAGCGCTCTACCGTGATCGTTGGCCCGATCAACTGATCCGCGTGATCTCGGTCGTCTCGATTGGTACTCCCTCCTTCTGGCTGGCAGCGTTGCTGGTCCTGCAATTCGTTGGTACTTTCATCCCTGTGTCGGGTGAAGTTCCTGCATTCAGTGATGATCCATCGGGTTGGTTCCTCCGGATGATTCTTCCGGCTATCGCATTGGCGGTTCCCGTCATTGGTCAGATGACACGTGTCGTTCGTACCTCGATGGTTGAAGAATTGGACCGTGACTACGTACGAACCGCAATCGGTGCGGGTATTCCAAAGACCGTTGTTGTCGCACGTAACGTTCTGCGTAATGCGCTGATCACCCCCGTGACCGTCCTTGGTCTGCGTATTGGCTACCTCATGGGTGGTGCGGTCGTTATTGAAATCATCTTCGCCATTGATGGTATGGGCAAGCTCGTGCTCTTGAAGGGCATCCAAGACAACGCTGTCACTTTGGTGCAGGGCGGTGCATTGGTTGTCGCCATCGCCTTCATCATCGTCAACATCCTTGTTGACATGCTCTACCTGCTCATCAATCCGCGTATTAGGTCGGTGTGAGTCATGAACCAGAAAGCAAAACTCGAAAAAGTTACCCGAAAGGGCGTGCGTTTTTCGCGTATCGGAGCGATGTCTATTGGAGCCAAGATCTCAATGGTGGTCCTTGCTCTGATCGTTCTGGGCTCGATCTTGGCGCCCTTCATTGCACCCTATAATCCCGATGCACTGAATGAAGCCTGGCAGGCTCCTTCTGCCGCCCACCTCTTCGGAACTGACCACCAAGGGCGCGATATCTTCACTCGCGTGCTCTACGGCGGACAGTACTCACTGTTCATTGGTATCACCTCGACCATCATTGCCCTCTTCTTCGGTGCAATCATCGGTTCGATCGCAGCCGTCACCCGTCGGGCCATCTCCGAAACCATCATGCGTATCTTGGACATCGTTATGGCTGTCCCCGGTATCGCAATGGCGGCTGTTACGGTTCTGGTCTTTGGTCGTACGCTTTCCCAATCGGGCAATAAGTTCGGGCTGGTGATGGTGATTGTCTTCTCGATCGCCTTCGTCTACATCCCACAGCTGGCACGTATTGTTCGCGCAAACGTGATTGCCGCATACGGTGAAGACTACGTGCGTGCAGTGATCGTCTCCGGTGCTCGTGCACCGTGGATCCTCATCAAGCACGTCATGCGCAACACTGCTGCTCCGGTTCTGGTTTTCGCCACGGTCTTGGTTGCAGATGCGATCATCCTCGAGGCCTCACTGACCTTTATCGGTTCGGGCCTGAACCCCACCATGGTTCCCACCTGGGGCAACATCCTTTCGGAAGAATCCGCCCACCTCTCAGTTCTGCTTGGAATGTGGTGGACGGCCGTCTTCCCCGGTGCATTCATCATGCTCACCGTCTTGTGCCTCAACATTCTCTCCGAAGGCATCACCGATGCCATGGTTGCGGCTCCCTCGACGGCAGCCGTTGCTCAGGTCGATAAGAACTCTGATCGCGAAGCCGACCGTATCCTTCTGGATCCTCGCCGTGCATACGCCGAGCAGGCCGAATCCTTGCAGGCTCGCCTCGACGACCTCGAGACCGTCGAAGAACAGCGCTTCGATCGCTTCGAAGCCGACTTCGAGAAGGCTCCTCTGCTCGAGGTCAAGGACCTGTGCATCAAGTTCGAGCGTCACGGCGATGTCAATGTCGTCGACCATGTTTCCTTCAAGGTGCGCCCCGGCGAGACCATGGGCCTCGTCGGTGAGTCCGGATGTGGTAAGTCGATTACGGCACTGACCATCATGGGCCTCATTGACCCGAAGGCAGAGATCACCGGTGAGATCCTCTACGAAGGCAAGAACTTGCTGGAGATGAAGCCGGAAGAGCGTCGCGCGCTTCTGGGCCACGAGATGGCAATGATCTACCAGGATGCGCTGTCCTCACTGAACCCGGCCATGCTGATCAAGGCTCAGATGAAGCAGCTGACCAAGCGTGGAGGCACCCGCTCTGCAGAGGAACTCCTCGAACTGGTGGGCCTGGATCCCAAGCGCACCCTCGAGTCCTACCCGCACGAACTTTCCGGCGGCCAGCGTCAGCGCGTTCTCATCGCTATGGCTCTGACCCGCGACCCGAAGCTCATCATTGCTGATGAACCGACCACCGCACTGGACGTCACCGTTCAGAAGCAGGTCATCTCGCTGCTCAATGAGCTGCGTGAGAAGCTGGGATTCGCAATGATCTTCGTGTCCCACGAC
>CALHID010000159.1 GCA_938030835.1 uncultured Actinomyces sp.
GTTGGGCCCGTATATCGGGTAGAGCGGGGGTCGGGAAACCGGCCCCCGCATTGTATTTGTGCTGGCGCGTGCCTGCGGGTGCGCGGCCTCGTCCACGGCCACGGAAAGTCACACGGGGGCGGCCTCGGCCTCGGAAAGACACACGGGGGCGGCCTCGGCCTCGGAAAGTCACACGAAGTCGGGAAAAGACACAGGGCATAACCTGTGACAAACACCGACTTCATGTGGAGCAAGCTTAGAGGATGCTTGGAACGCGCCCGTACCTCAAGCCATTGCCTATGATGGAGGCATGACGCAACCTGATCCGCAAAACTCCGGACCATTCACAGCCCCCGTCCCAATGAACGCTCCGGGATACGCGGAATCTCCGCAGGTACCGCAAGTGCCAGCACCGTCTCCGGCAATGCCAGCACCGTCCTCGGCAATGCCAGCGCCAACTCCCGTTGCACCCCAGCAGCCCCCGGTTTCCTCTCAGCCCCAGTTCGGCGCGCCTCAATTCACCTACACGCCGACCACCCCGACGCTGGAGGCACGCAATGTCCCCAGCAACGGCCCGCTGGTTCTTGCTCTTCTGGGCCTGTTCCTCATCGGACTTTTCGGCTCGATTCCGGCGTGGGCATGGAGCGCTTCCGCGATCAAGAACGCTCGCTCGGCGTCCCTTCCCGAAAGTTCCTATCAGAAGGCCCTCATGGCCCGTTCTCTGGGCATCGCAGGCACAATCATTCACTCCTGCCTGGTCGTTTTCCTCATCATTTACGCGATCATCACGATCTCGCACGCGATCGGCTGAACTCATGAGCACCTCGACCAATCCAGAGCGCGCACAGCGCATTTCCGGCCAGAGTTCTACCGCTGAGTTCCGCAAGCACACCGGCAGCGATGAAGAGCTCATCCGCACGCTTCACAAACTTGATGGACGTTCGTATCCCGCTTACAAATCCGTCGTTGGAATGTGGGATTTCGGCAGTTTTTCGCTCTCAATCGACCGAATTCAGGCCGATCCCTACGCTCCGCCTTCAAAGGTACGTGCCATTTCCACCCCGCAGGAAATGGGGCTTCCACAGGCCGCGATCGCCTCGCCTGATGCCCGGGCAGCGTGCGCGGATTACCTACTCCGTGCATTCAACCGTTCCCTGCGCGAGCGACGCCTTCATGACATTCAGGTCATGTCCCCCAGCGTCGAGATTCTTGATCGCAGTGCCTGCACCGTCAAGCCCGACCGCGTTGAATTGCGTTTCGAAGTCCGCATGCCCGCACGAGGCCGCACAATCCTTGGCCACCGCGCCGCACAGATTTTCGACCTCGACGTTCCGGACGCGGTCCAGGATACTTTTGACTACCTGAGCGACATCCCCGAAGTTGAACGCGAACGCGAGGGCTTGTTGCGTCGTATCGCGGTTTACGAGGATTATCGCGCGCTCCAGCAGATTCTGATCGATCGCGGCTGGGTTTCCTTCGTCGCTAATGGTTCCGTTCTTGCTCGCCGCAGCGGAGTCTCGCAGTCCCCCATGGAGGGTGCACTTCCTTTTACTTCCCCCGCCACTCTCGAGGCCGAGGTCGAGCTTCCCCACGCGGGTGTCCTTCGCGGGATGGCAATCGAGCCTGGAGTTACGGTGATTGTCGGCGGTGGATATCACGGTAAGTCCACACTTTTGGGCGCGATTCAGCGCGGCGTTTATGCACACATTCCTGGAGACGGCCGCGAATACATCGCAACCCTTGAGGATGCGATGAAGGTACGCGCTGCCGATGGCCGGGCGGTCACTGACGTTGACGTCTCCTCCTTCATCACTCACCTTCCGGGGGATGCCGACACAACGCATTTCTCCACTGAGAATGCCTCGGGTTCGACATCGCAGGCTGCATCCTTAATCGAGTCAATCCAATTGGGTTCGACGCTCCTACTGATTGACGAAGACACCAGCGCAACGAATCTCATGATCCGTGATGCCCGTATGCGCGAACTGGTCCAAGCCGAAAAGGAGCCGATCACTCCCCTTGTTGATCGAATTTCCTCTCTACACAAAGATCTGGGTGTCTCAACGATCCTCGTCATGGGTGGATCGGGAGATTATCTCGATCAGGCGGATCGGGTTCTGATGATGGACCACTACCGCTGCCTAGACGTGAGTGATCGAGCCCGTAAAGTTGTCGAAGAGCTTCCTCGTGCGCATGAGAACCTGACGATGGACGCTCCTTTGGCACAGCGCACTCCCGCGCGCTTGCGTTCCTCTGATCGACCAAAGACGAAGGCAGCAGGTTTGTCCTCAATCACCATCGACAAGATCAACCTTGACTTGGGTGATGTCGAGCAGATTGTGGACCCCGGACAGACCGAGGCGATTGCGTGGATGCTTCGCGGGCTGCTTTATTCCTACGCGAATGGGACAAGTACCCTGAGTGATCTTTTGGCACGCCTTGAGCGCACACTGAACTCTGAAGGTTTAGACGCCGTCGTAAAGTTCGGGGCGCACGCCCTGCCAGGACGCCTTGCCCGCCCGCGCCTCGTTGATGTTGCGGCGGCGCTTAACCGCTTCCGGGGACTGAGCTTGAGCGAGAAAGAGCCCTCCAGCACCACCAAAGACTAAGGGACGCACCGGGGGAAATCAGGGAAGGCCCAGGGCATCCCCCCATAGCGATCGCGCTACTCGGGCAATCATGATGGAGGTATGAATACAGAACCATCTGCGACCCCAATCGTTCGCCTCGCTAACGTTTCCAAGGTTTACGGCATGGGCGATACCCAGGTCACCGCCCTCAATGACGTCACCGTTGACTTCTACTCTGGTGAGTTCACCGCAATCATGGGCCCCTCGGGCTCGGGTAAGTCCACCATGATGCATATTCTTGCGGGACTTGATTCGCTGACCTCAGGTCGCGTGCTCATCGAAAACACAGAGATCACCGCTTTGAAAGATGCTGATCTAACCAAGCTTCGCCGCGATCGCATCGGCTTCATCTTCCAGAGCTTCAACTTGATTCCAACCCTGGATGCGAAGGCAAACATCCTTCTTCCCTTGGAACTTGCGGGGCAGAAAGTCGATGAAGACTGGTTCAGTTTTGTTATTTCTTCGCTGGGGTTGGAACAGCGTCTCAACCACAGACCATCAGAACTTTCGGGTGGCCAGCAGCAACGCGTGGCCGTTGCTCGCGCACTGATGAGTCGTCCCGCAGTCATCGTTGCTGATGAACCCACGGGTAACCTGGATTCTCACTCGACCTCAGAGGTTCTTGATCTATTGCGCCGAGCGGTTACCGAACTGGGTCAGTCCGTCATTATGGTTACTCACGATGTTCACGCCGCAACCTACGCTGATCGCGTCTTGGTTGTCCGTGATGGCCAAATTGTCTCTGACCTGCGCAATGCCAGCGAAGAGCAGCTGAACGCTGCGTTGAGGTGACATCCGTGAGTGCAACAACACGGCTGTTGAAAGCCAATCTTCATTCCCACGGTCGCCGCTACTTCTCAACTGGCTTAGCGGTTGCCATCTCCACCGCATTCATCATCATCACGCTTTTGTTCTCAAATGCGATGACCTCTTCGCTCACCGGTAGCGTCCGCAATTCCTACCGAGGTACCACATCGGTTGTCACCTACAGCCCTTCCGATGACGAGGCACTGAACATGACGGCCGCCCAGGTCGGCAATGATTTCGATGCCCTCACCCAAAAGATCGCAAAGATTCAGGGTGTAACGGCGGTTGGAATTACAGCGCAATACCCCATTGCCGTGAAGGCAGGCGGCGATCAGACAACGCTCTTCCTTTCTCCCGCGCTCGCGGAACCCCTCAACGCGGTGAAGATGAGTGAAGGTAAAGCCCCGGCCACGGCCTCGGAAATCGTCATCCCCCAACGCACGGCAAAGGAATCTTCCCTCAAAATTGGCGACAAAGTGACAAGCCTGTCCCGTGACGATGCGGTTTCCGCACACGAGTTCACCATCGTCGGAACCTACTCTTCGGGAAATCGAGCTTTGGCGCCGTCCTACGTGACGACAGAAGGTTTCGAGGCAAGCACGGGAATGAAGCCGGCCGGCGAAATTCACGTTGCAACCAATGCGCCGGCGGTGAATAAGTACGGCAATCCCTCGACTGATGATCAAGAGCAGTGGACGAAAAAGCTCACCACTGAACTGACTTCATTCAAGGGCGTCAAAGTGGCGAGCGTCTCCGCAACTGAGGAGGAAAGCCTGCGAGCGATTCAAGTCTCAGCGGCGATGCTCACCGCGATTGCGCTGATCTTCCCGGCTATTGCGATCTTGGTTGCCTCGGTTGTTGTCTCTTCGACATTCCGAGTACTGCTTCAACAGCGCAGGCGCGAACTGGCACTTCTGCGCGCACTGGGCGGAAGCACAAAGCAGGTACGTTCTCTTGTTCGCCGCGAGACCTACGCCGTTGGTGGGATTTCCTCGCTCGTCGGCATCGTCTTGGGACTCCTACTGGGCGGCTTGCTGAGCACAATCACAGAGGACACCACTTTTGTCGATGTCGTCTCTTCGATTTCACCCCTGTATGTGGTGCTCGTGTGGCTCTTCGGCACGCTGCTGACCGTTTTCGTTGGTCGCCGACCTGCCCGCGCGGTCTCTCAAGTTCCACCGATCGCTGCCCTTTCCCCGATTAACGAGGCCGACGCTACTTCCCAAAAGAGCCACCGTGTCGCGTTGACCTTGGGACTGTTGCTGACTGTGCTGTGCGGTGGAAGCTTGTTCGCCTCACTTCGCATTCACAATGAGTCACAGAAATTCTTGGCCTCTTTCGGCCTGTCATTGCTGTGCTTGGTTGGCATCCTCATTACCTGCACCGTCATTGTCCCTGCGGCAACAAAGCTCTTTGGGAAGCTGTGGCCGGGAATGCTTGCGCGAATGGCGCGCGAGAATACGGTCCGCAACCCCGGTCGAACCGCCGCAACCGGCACATCGATTGTCATTGGCGTCACCCTGGTTGTCACCATGATGGTCGGAGCCTCTTCGATGCGTGACTCCCTGATTAACGAAGTCAATGAGCGTCGTCCTTTCGATATCTCGGTGTCGAACTTCAGCGACGAGGCCCTGAGTAGCAATATCCAGTCGCGTATTTCTTCAACCGATGGAGTGGCCGCTACGGTCCCTGTCTATTCCACTGTGGGCGGCGCTAATGCAGAGGATGGAACCATTGCCCCCGGTGGTACTGGTTCTGAAGATGCCGGAACGATGCCAATTTTGGGGCAGCCCAACTACTCAACGGTCGCGCACTCGAGCGTCGACCAGATCGATGATGCGACAGTGATGGTCAGTTTGGGCTCCCTGGATGGCAAGAACATCAAGCTGTGCGCAGCTGAAGGGTCTTGCATGACTCTAAAGGCGAAGTACGACAAGAATGCCAAAGCACCCTATGAGATCAGCCAGGCAAATCTGCTGAAAATCGCGCCAAAGGCTCCAATTACCGGAATGATCGTCAAGCTCAAGGACGGTGCCTCTGCGACAGATGTCCAGAAGAACCTGACAAAGATTGACACCGGTCTGTCTGTTGGCGGTTCGGCTATCGAACGTGAGATGTACACGCGCATCATTAACCAGATGCTGCTCATTGTCGTCGGTCTACTGGGAGTGTCTGTCCTGGTTGCACTGGTGGGCGTTGCGAACACTCTGTCACTGTCAGTTGCCGAACGCACCCGCGAAAATGGCCTGCTTCGAGCCCTTGGCCTGAGCAAGAGGCAGATGAAATCCATGCTTGCTCTTGAAGCACTCTTCATCTCGGTGACGGGAGCGCTGATTGGAACCGCCTGCGGAATCTTCTTCGGAGCGATCGGCATCCTTGCGCTTCCCCTGGAAGGCATCACGGTCTTCATCACCATCCCATGGATGCAGATCCTTGCGGTGGTCATGATCGCTATCCTTGCTGCGCTCGTTGCCTCGTGGCTACCTGGTCGCAGAGCAGCAAAGGTCAGTCCTTCGGTCGCCCTCGCTACCGAATAAGACTGGAATATTCAGGCTTTCTGCCAGATCACAAGTAAGGGTGTGGGGCTGGACGGTTTTCCGCTTGGCCCCACACCCTTACCCATGAAAGTACTCAGTCATCTTCACCTCTGACGAGCGCCGAGGCCAACCTTAGAGGCCCAAAAAGGCTTCCCAGCGGGGAAGATCCCGACGCGCCAGGGAAACTCCGGCATCAAAGGCATCTTCAAGGCGTTCAACGTTCATCTCCATCTTGTCGATGGTCAGAGCTTCGGGGGTCACAATCAACGCACGTCCCTGTTCCTCCAGCTCAAATAGCTTCCGGCGGGCGGCGTTGTAGGCGACGGTACGGCGAGCCACGGCCTCGGCAATGGAGGGAAGATGGGGGAAAGCCAGCCTGAGGGCGGAATATACGCCGGGCTTGATCGGGGCCTTGACGAAGTCTCGCGGGCGCGTAAGGACAACGAAAAACTTACGGTAGCCATCACGCATGGGGGCATCCAGCGGGATTCCACCATCGGGCCCAAGAGCTCCATCAACGTAGGTATCGCCATCGATCGTGACCGTCGGCATGATGATCGGCAGCGTCGAGGAGGCACGAACGCAGCGACCAACTTCTTCCACCGTGTGCATATCTTCCTTGGTGAACCAAACTTCTTCGCCTCGGGTCGCATTGAAGGCTCCGATGCGAACCTCTGCCGGGTTCGAAAGGAAAGTATCGAGGTCCAAAGGCGCATCGCCGTCGGGTTGAGCGATCTCGTCGTACAAATAGTCGACATTGAACATCCCGCGGCCGTGCACCCAGTGCTTGAGACCACCGAATTCAGGGCTGTCGGCGACTGTCGTGAAAGTATCATGAGCACGCTGAGCATCACGAGACACATAGTTAACGGTGTTCGACGAACCCGCGGAAATCCCCGAAACATGGGGGAAATCAATACCCTCTTCAATCAGGGTTGCGGTGATTCCAGCGGTGAAGGCGCCGCGCATACCGCCGCCTTCGAAAACCAGTGCGGTGTCATCAATGTGCTTGAGAGTTTTCGTGTTCACCCTTCGACTCTACGGCGCAAAGCGGGGACAGGCGAAGGGATGGGGACGAATTTATGGCGAAAATTACCTGTTCTTTGTTCCCGTGAATACGACGTAGTGATAGAAAATAAAGCGGAAAGCCGTTCCCAGCGCAAAGCCGACGACATAGGCGGAAATATTGTCGGCCAGAGGCGAGGTCAATCTCAGAACGTGGTGACTAAATAGCAGGCAGAACTGCGTAATTCCAATGCCGCACACGTTCGCAAAGAAGAATAGAAATGCTTCACGTCCCACGTTTTCCTGAGTCCGCCCGCGGTAGGTCCACACGCGGTTCATGATCCACGAGTAGACGGTCGCGACGCTGGCAGCCACGGCATTGGCGATGTTCGGGTGGCCGGCAAGGAAGCCGAGGGGACCGTGTTGGAGCAGGTTGAAGAGCCCCATGTCGATGACGAATGCGGTTGCGCCAACCAGACCGTATTGGATGAATTCTATGATCCAGGCGCGCAGTGTTTCCACGAGGCTTTGGGGGGCAGGGTGTGAGGGTGTGCTCGCGGGGGTCGGCTGCTCGACGCTTGCCGAGGCCGTGGTGGGCGTCACTTGTTCTGTTTCCTGTGTGGGCACGGCAAAGATTTTAACATTTATTTTGTCAAGCGTTGGGGAAGGCTCTGCTCGAGTGTGCTTCAGATGACGGTGCACTCCCTTACAGTATCCATATGACTGAAGAAGCAGCTCCTCTTGCCCCGCAGCGTTTTGGGTCGCGAGTTCGTTCCATTCATGGGGACTACTTTGACGACCCCTGGGATTGGCTGCGCGACCGTAATGATCCGCAGGTTGAGGCTCATATCCAGGCGGAAAACCGCTGGGCGGACAAGGTGTGCGAACCTACACGGGAATTGGTCGACACTCTTGTTTCAGAGTTCGATTCTTTCACTGCACCGGTTGTGTATTCGGCTCCTCAGCGGATTGGTGACTGGTGGTACTTCCAGCGCCAATTCCACGAAGATTCCTACGCGAAGCATTATCGAGTTTCTGCCCTGCACTACACCGAAACCCCGGTGCTGGCAGAGAAGGAAGCCTTGGAAGGTGAGCAGCTTCTTCTTGACGAAAACCTGTGTGCCCAAGGTGAAGAGTTCTTCAAAGTCGGGGAATTGGTTCCAACCGCAGATGGACGCTTGATTGCTTGGTCTCGCGATACCGAAGGGGACGAACGCTGGACGTGGATCATTCAGGACGCATCCAGCGGCGACATCGTTGACCAGGTCGTCAGTGGCGCGGGCTATGGCTTCGCGTGGGCGGCTGATTCACAGTCCTTCATCTACACGCGGGTTGATGAAGCGTGGCGCCAGTTCCAGCTCTGGCATCACCAAGTGGGCGCGAATATCGACGAGGATTCCCTGCTGTTGGAAGAGCCGGACGAGGCCTTCGATCTGTGGTTTTCCGCGTCGAATGACCCGTGGCACGTCGTTGTTCATTCGACCTCGACAACCAGTGGGGGTGCATGGCTGTGGGATCCTTATGCACCCAGCGTTCCGCCGCGACCCATTGTTGCCAAGCGTGATGATGTCCAGATCAACGTTGAGCCCGCAGGCGATCACCTGCTTGTCATCCACACGGCGCTTTCACGCGAAGGAAGTTTGGCATGCATTCCTTTGCCTGGGGAGGGCACGGTGGATTTGCTTGTGGACCCCGATCGCTGGGTAACGCTCTACACCGCCCGTGACGGTGAGCGCCTGAGCGATCTCGAGGCCTATCGCGATTTCTTCACCCTGTCCTACAGGCGTGACGCGCTCCCCCAAGCACGCTACTACCGGCGCAATCATCCTCTTGAAGTTATTGATGGGAAACCGGTTCCGGCCTCGGATTGCAGTGATCTGTGGACACTCGGGGAAGAACTCAACGAAGAAGGCACGATCCGTAGCCTCTACCCCCTCAGTTCTGGGCGATTTGAAGACTGCCTTGTTCGTGTGGAGTATCAGAGCGTCCTGACCTCGCCCACCGTGGAAGAGCTTGATCTACGAACAGGGAAGTCGCGTATCCTCAAGGTCACTCAGGTTCCCAATTGGGATCCGTCTGATTTCACGGAAGAGCGAATGTGGGTGTGTGCTCGGGATGGGCACACACAGATTCCCGTGACCTTGGTTCACCGTCGCGATGCCCAGCCCGACGGGACTCACGCGGGGTGGATCCACGGTTACGGTTCCTACGAGGTTTCCTTTGACCCCGAGTTCGACATCTTGCGTCTTCCTGCCCTTAAACGAGGCGTCGTGCACGCAATCGCCCATATCCGTGGCGGTGGAGAAATGGGACGCGCATGGTACGAAGACGGCAAGAAACTGGTGAAAACGCACACCTTCACCGACTTCTTGGACGTTGCGAACTATCTGGTTGATTCCAGATGGGTTCACCCGGATCGTTTGATCGCCGAGGGTCGCAGCGCGGGGGGACTTCTCATGGGTGCAGTTACGAACGCACAGCCCGATCGTTTTGCTGCAGTGATCGCAGGAGTCCCTTTCGTTGACGCACTAACAACCATCTTGGATCCCTCACTTCCCCTGACTGTTGGTGAGTGGGAAGAGTGGGGTAATCCCATTGAAGATCCTGAGATCTACGCGCTCATGCGTTCCTACACCCCCTATGAAAATGTCCGCCAGGGAGTGCGCTATCCAGCAATCATGGCAACGACCTCAATCAATGACACACGCGTCTTCTACGTTGAACCCCATAAGTGGGTTCAACGTCTTCGACAAGCTACCGCTCAAGTCCACGATCAACCACCCATCGTGATCCGAACCGAAATGGTCGCTGGACACGCGGGCGCATCTGGACGCAAGGGGCGCTGGAATGCCAGGGCGCAAGAATTCGCCTTCGTACTGCACCAGGTCGGAATCACCAAGTAGAGGAATTTTCTATGACAATTACAGCTGCAGTAGACGGTTCTTCTCTGGGCAATCCTGGACCTGCTGGATGGGCATGGGTAATCTCAGAGGACTGTTGGGATGCGGGTGGGCGGCCCAGCGGTACCAACAATTTGGGCGAACTCAATGCAGTCCTTGAACTCCTCAAAGCCACCGCTCAAGCAGGTTTAGCCGACGAAGATCTCCACATCCTCGCAGACTCTCAGTACGCGATCAATGTGATCTCCAAGTGGTCACCGGGCTGGAAGAAGCGCGGGTGGGTCAAGGCCGATAAGAAACCCATTAAAAACCTCGAGCTTATTCAAGAAATCGACCGCGCCATGCAGGGGCGCACAGTTACCTTCGAGTGGGTCAAGGGGCATGCCGGGCATCCGCTCAACGAGCGTGCCGATGACGCAGCGCGTTCCTGCGCGGAAGCTTACCGCGATGGTCGCACTATTCCCACGGGGCCGGGGTTCACTTCACCTGCGGAAAGCACGGCGACGGAATTCGAACCCTCCACGCCCGCAGCTGATACTGCCTCGGCAGGCAGGGAAATTCCGGGAAACGCGACGGAGGTAGAAACGCCAGAAGAAGCACTCGAACGCCAATTCCTTGAAGCATGGCTTCGCGCAGACTCTCTTGCTCTCAAAGCGCTCGAAGCCCCCGGCTGCATACGCATCTGGCACAACGGTTCTCTTACCCAGGGTTTGGAAGGGCGCGCACCCGAACATCTGGAGTCCTCAAATTTCCAGGTCAACCGCCTGCAGGGCACAAGCAGCCATCACGACACCGCTGAAAGCTACCCGGATGCATGGGTCATCACCTACGTTCTAACGTGGACGGGCGGAAAACTGCGCGAAAGCAGCACCTGGGTTGCGGGGAAGGAGGGGCCTCGGATCCTCATGCACCAGTCCTCACCAATCCGGTAGCGCGACCTTCCAGCGCGACGAACGATTACGATTCGGAGTTCACCTTCAGTACAAGACCGTCAAGGCCAACAAGGCCACCTGAATAATCCTCATCGTTCACACAAAATCCCATCACACACCAGGAGAACACACATGAGCGCCCCCGAGCTCAACAAAATCCATTTCACCAACCCGAAGCTGTGGTCTAAGCGTAAGAAGATCATTGCGGCTATCGTTGCAGCCGTTCTGGTTCTCGCGGGAATCACCACCGGCGTTGTAGTCTCTCGCGTCCAACACCAGAAGGAATGCCAGGCTCGCCAGGTAACCTTTACCGAGAAGCTCTCTCAGTTGGATCAGTCCATCGGCAAGGCCCACGAAGCGTTGGCTACGGTCGATGAATCCGTCAAGGAAGGCGAAGGCTCCCGCCTCGCACACACCGACGGCTTCACCGCTGCAACCGAAGGCCAGAGTGCAACCGCTGCTCTGACCGATGCTATCCACAAGGCTGAGGACGCTAAGAAGGCAGAAGCCGACAAGGATGGAGCGCAGGTCAAGTGCCTGAGCCAGCAGGACGTGACCGATGCTGAGGCAGCACTCAAGGCTGTCGAAGATCAGACTCAGTCGTTCACCAACGCGCGTGATGCATACCGCCTCAAGAAGGCAACTGACGAAGCGAACTCCGCTATGGATACTGCAAAGTCGAACCTCGCTCAGGCTCAGAAGGACGCAGACGAGCAGATCAAGATTGTTGACGAGGACTCGCAGATGGCCTCTGATGGCAACGTCAAGGCAGCATACGACGCTCTCAAGAACGTCAACAACGAGGCGAACACCCTCTCGACCACGGTAACTGCAACCTCTTACGATGAGGCTGTTGCATCCATCGAAAAGGCAAAAACTGTTAACCAGAAGGCGACTGATGTCAAGAATGCTCAGGAGTCGTTGAAGAACGCTATTGCCTCCTACCAGTCTGCAAAGGCGGCTCAAGCAGCAGCATCGCAGCGCCCATCATCTAACAGCGGATCACAGTCGCGCTCCTACTCGAATGGTGGCGGTTCTAGTTCTGGCTCCACTGGCGGATCATCCTCCTCCAACGGTGGCGGTTCTAGCGCCTCTAGCTCCGCTGGTAACCAAAACCAAAGCAGGACTAGTGATGAAAGCTGGAAGCAATACGTGAAGAGCGGCAGTGAGATCAAACCTGGAATGCATTGCTACATTGTGGGTAAAGACCAATACCTCTGCTCCTGATCCATACGTAACAAAGCCCCGTAGCACGGTCCACGACCTGCTACGGGGTTTCATCATCATGACACCACGCACAACAAAACAACAACAGTAAGTCCGGTTCGTCCTCCTCCGGTGGCGGTTCCAATACTTCCCCTGCTCCGGCACGCCAGTCCAACAATGGTGGTTCTGGCCGTATCGACCTCGGTCTCGGCCAAGCTGATCACCCCGGCATACGCCTCTCAGAGATCGACCGCCTCGACCGAGTAGAGTAGGGGAATGCCGTCCTTAACCCGCGCGGAAATCCTCACCGGAATCCGCATGACCGCACCCATTGCGGCGGGCTATATTCCTCTGGGGATTGCATACGGCATTTTGGTCATGCAGCTTGGTATGCCCTGGTGGATGGCACCGGCACTTTCTTTCGCTGCCTATTCAGGATCCGCGGAGCTCCTTGTCATTACTTTGGCGGCTTCGCACACCCCCATCGCCGTCATTGCGGTAACGATGCTGCTCGTCAACTTCCGGCATCTCTTCTACGCGTTTTCCTTCCCTCTTCACCTCGTTGAGGGCAAGCTCGCGCGCCTATTTTCCATGTATGCCCTGGTTGATGAGGCCTACGCGATCACTGCTGCACGGCCCGAAGGCTGGACGAAGCCTCGTCTTCTTGCCATGCAAGTCACCTACAACGCGACATGGGTGGCCTCGGGACTAATTGGCGTTCTTGCGGGCTCGTTCATCCCCGCTCAGATCCAGGGATTAGATTTTGCCCTCACTGCACTGTTCATTACGTTGACCGTTGATTCAATTCGCTCCCTCAAGGACATTCCCTCGGTCGTTTTGGCTGGCGGATCATTCCTCATCGCAATGCTGGCCTGGCCACAACAACGGCTTTTGCTTGCACTGCTGCTATTCGTCGCTTCCCTTGTGGTACGCCATGTGATGACGGAAAGCCATGTGATGACGGAAAGAGGTGAGGAGTCCTGATGTCTCACTCACTCCCCTACCTCCTTGGAATCCTCTTGGTCGTCTTCGTCATCGACTTCACCTTGCGCGCACTCCCCTTTAAAATCCTTGAACCGCTGCGCGAGTCCAGCTTCGTTCGGAATATGGCCGTGTGGATGCCTCCGGGAATTTTGCTGATCCTTGTTCTGGCAACCCTGAGTGACAGCGCGGGCACTGCGGGCTCCCAGTGGTGGGCAGCCATTGTCGCAACTGTCATCACTGTTGTTGTCCACCTGGCAACGAAACGGCGCCTCCTGTGGAGCGTCGGCTTGGGGACACTCAGCTACATCCTCATGCTGAACTGGCTCTAGAAGCCGTACTTACGGTGCCCACGGCCGAGCCCGCGCCACGCCTCGGCCCGCACACCCCGCCGCGTTCGACGCCCCAGCCACCGCCTCGTCCCTCCACACGAAGTCAACAAAAGACACAGCTCGTTTCCAGTGACATTCACCAATTTCGTATGTCTTTTGGCACGGAATAGCAGTCACGGTGTCACGCGCCTTCCCGTCCTGCGCTTAACCGGCTACCTCCACACGAAGTCAGTAAAAGACACAGCTTGTTCCCTGCGACATTTACCGACTTCGTGTGACATTGGGGGAGCGGCAGGCGGAACGGCGCCCGCAGCCGACTCCGCGGCGCACCCCGCACGCCGCGCGCTCCGCGGCGCTACCCTTGTCCCATGCGTACGACCTCTTACACTCACCACGCTCACACCGTCTACGAGCACCGCCTCGACGTTCCCCTCGATCACACTCGCCCCCTCGGCGCAGATAACCCGACCATCGAGATCTTCGCGCGCGAGGTCGTGCGTCCCGGCAAGGAAAACGCGCCCTACGCAGTCTTCCTCCAAGGCGGACCCGGCTACCCCAGCCCTCGTTTCGGCACCTTTGACAGCGGGTGGATGAACCGCCTACTTCAGGATTACCGCGTGGTCCTCCTCGATCAACGAGGCACCGGCCAGTCCACCCGCATGGATGCGCAATCCCTGTCCTTCCTTCCGACCCCACAGGAAAAGGCCAACTACCTACGCTATTTCCGCCAAGATCAGATCGTCTACGATGCCGAGGCCCTCCGCCACGAGCTCGCGGGAGAGGAGCCATGGACGACTCTTGGCCAGTCTTACGGCGGCTTC
>CALHID010000160.1 GCA_938030835.1 uncultured Actinomyces sp.
TCTTCGCGCAGCGTCTTGAGCCACCGCAGGACCGTAGGGCGGGATGCGTTGACGCCCGACGCAATCTCCCCCGTGCCCAATGGTCCGGTGCTTCGCAGGAGCGTGACGACCTCGAGCGAGCCGTGAGGCAGTTTCTCAATGACGTCGCTCGAGATGGCCGACGTCGCATCCAGCCTCACGATGACACTGGTTGAGGTCTGACGGTAGCGAGGGTCCGCGAGGCCGGCCCGGCGCATGTCGTCAACCATGCGTCGAATACCCTCGCCGAGCTCCTGTGTGATCCCGAGGTCCGCGCACACCCTCGCGATGCGCGGGTTGCGTGCGTATCGCGCGATCTCGAGCGGGCGACTCGGATCGCTCATTCCGGGAAAACGGCCCGGACTGGAAACCTCGATGCGGTGGGGGAAGATCGACACACGGATGTGGTCTCCAGCCATCGAGTAAGAGCGGTGGACGACGGCGTTCACCACGGCCTCCAGCCAGGCGTCCCGGGGGATGATGTCCGTGGGGCCGAAGGTCCCCTCGTTCTTCAGGGCCCTGCGCTTGGGGGCCCACTGATCGATGAGCTCAGCTGCTCTGGCGATGACGTCTGGGATGGTGCCCTCGAGGCGTCGATCGCCGTCGGCCTCCATGGTTTGGCGCGCTCCGGTGCCTGTCTCGTCCTCTCGGTAGCGTAGGACGCGCACCAGTGCCTGCGGCAGAAGCTGCTCGGGTGCAGCGCCGAAGAGCAGGAGTGCGGCGATGGTGGGCTTGCCGTCCTGTGTCAGGAGGCTGCGGCTGCGTAAGACGTGGCTGTCGTCTCCGTGTGCGCCGATCTCTGCTCGTAGTCGATCGATCGCCTTTCCGCTCAGGTCAGCCATCGTGATACCGGCGGGCTGGGCCTCATATGTCTCGGCCTCCCGGTCGTAGACGAGCTCTTCCCACATCGGGCCGTCAAGCTTCACGGTGGAGTCGCCCATGGGGGCTGCAAGCAGCGAGTCAACATCGGAAGCACCGGAAGCAACTGCGGCTTCGAGTACTGACTTAGCGAAGTCAATGAACTTCTGGTTCTTTGCGACGAAGTCGGTCTCGGAGTTGACCTCAACCATAACGCCCACGCCATCCTGAACCGAAGCGGCAAGGAGGCCTGCAGAGGCCTGACGACCTTCACGCTTGGACAGAGACTTCAGACCCTTGAGGCGAATGATCTCGAGAGCCTTCTCGGCATCGCCTTCGGCTTCCTGGAGCGCCTTCTTGACGTCCATCATGCCTGCGCCGGTCTTCTCGCGCAGAGCCTTCACATCAGCGGCAGTGAAATTAGCCATTACTGAATTCCTTTCTCAGCTCAGTCCTGTGCAGGCTTTTCGGACTCTTCGGCAACGGCTGCTGCTGCGGACTCGTCAGCTGCAACTTCACCTTCGAGGAGTTCGCGCTCCCACTCAGCCAGAGGCTCAACTGCGGAGGAATCCTCAGAAGCATTCTTACGGCCGGCGCTGCGTGCAAGCAGGCCTTCAGCAACTGCGTCTGCAATCACGCGGGTCAGCAGTGCAACTGCGCGAATTGCGTCATCGTTACCGGGAATGCGGTAGTCGACCTCGTCCGGATCAGCATTGGTGTCCAGGATGGCAACGATCGGGATGTTGAGCTTGCGAGCTTCAGAAACAGCGAGGTGTTCCTTCTTGGGGTCAACGATCCACACTGCGGAGGGAACCTTGGCCATATCGCGGATACCACCGAGGGTGCGAGCGAGCTTGTCCTTCTCGCGGCGCATCATGAGCAGTTCCTTCTTGGTGCGGCCCGAAGATGCCACATCG
>CALHID010000161.1 GCA_938030835.1 uncultured Actinomyces sp.
AAATAAACCCCGCCGCGACTTGCGAGTGGGGGGAACGCGCCACGTATTCGTTTATGTTTGCGGGGGAGCGGGCATATGAACGGGATAACCAGAGACGCGGCAAACCTGCGCGAAGCGCGCAACCGCGCCCTCAACGCGGTCTGATTTTTCCGCTGTGCCAACCACGGAGAGGACATTATTCAAAGCATCTTTGGCCTCGTGCGATACATCCAGCCGAAGCGCCCACGAAACCTTCTGGCCCAAGTCATCGCGCGCCTCTTCCAATTCCCGCGTATACGCCTCGCTCGGCAGGCCAGAAGCCGGGGAGCGGTAAACGACAGCCGCATATTTTTCGTAGGCGCTGCCGACCTCCTGGCACGCACGCTGCGTGGGAAACAAAAAACCATAGCGCCACGCGGCAAACGAGGCCCCCAACACGAGGACAAGCGCACACGCGAACAGTTTCTTCTTCACCCAGCCTCCTAACCGCAGCGGGAAATGCTACAAGGCTAGCCTAGAGAGGCCTGAAAACTAAAGACTTTCAGAAGCGGCCTTCGTTGAGGCGCTGCTGCAAGGCCATAACCATTGCTGAGCCTTCGCTTACCACCCCGTCTACGGGGGTCCCAAGATAGCTTTGCAGCGCGCGGAAAGTTCCCTGGAGGGAATTTCTGCAAGATAACCGAACCTCAAAATGGTGGGAGCTTATTGGGGCCTTTTTCACCGCCCCCAGGCGTATCAATCGGTATATATCGGTTTCAATACCCCTAGCCCAAAACCGTTGCAAACAAAGGAAAAACCCCGGGATCTCAACGGATCCCGGGGACGTACTGCGGAGGATGGGGGATTCGATTTGCTATATGCCTTGACATGCAGGAATGAAAACTTGTTCCACCCCGTATCTAACTAATACCTAAAACCCTTTCACAATATTGCACCCCCAGGCAGGCAGTGAGTAAACAAGGAAAGCGCCCCCACACCCAGCCTTGGCTGATAGTGTGGGGGCGCTTTGTGTAGACCAGGGGCTATGCCTGGTCTTTGAGTTTGTCTATCGCTTTCCAGATACGCTCATGGTCGGTTTTTGAGCTTTCCACGAGGACAGTGTGGGCGCGTTCCTCGTTAGACTGTCGATCCCGCATCGCTGTCAGATCATTGCGTATCCCTGCGATCTCGCTGCCTAGCTGGCGTACGATTCCGTTGGTGCTGGTGGCGAGCTCTGAAATCTGATCGACTTTCGCGCGGGTCTCATCCAAGTCCGCGCGCAGGTTCGAAGAATGGTCATTGTTCGTCTGGGTCTTGATCGCGGCACTATCGCGTTCAGCTGCCTGAGCGGCGGCCTTAATCTCCTTGCTGTGTGCGTTCAAGGCTTCCAGCTGCACGGCCAATTTCTTTTGTACGAGACGCAGGTACGCTCCTAGCGTGCCGACAGCGCCGAGGACCACGGCGACGATGATCGAAGCCGCTTCCGGAGTGTTGAGTGCGTCAGTAATTGGGTGCAACGGTGTCACGCGTTCCCCTCCTTGTGCTTGCCCTCGTAGGTGGCGGTAGCGGTGTCCGTACGATGAGGGTCAGCCAGCGAAGTCAGAAGCGAGGCAAGGACGGCGGTCGCCGTTACAGCCAGAATGCTTCGAGCGTCCAGGTCAGTGATCGCGGTGCCGACCGTGACCAGGGCAAGGGCGGTTTGCGCAGCGGTTTTGATGCACCGCTCACAGACGCCAGCCCAAAAAGATGCCGACATATAGGTATTCATCAGAGTTCACCTCGATTCAGGCTTTGCTGGAGCGCTGCGACAGTCGGAGAGGGCGCGTCAAGGTGCCCGTCTGTTTCGAACCCATAGCGGGCCTCAAGCGCCCCGATGGTGGCGGGGCCGACAAGGCCGTCCACATCCACACCCAAGCGTCGTTGCAGCTCCTCGATCACGCTAGAGCCTTCCGTGGGGCTATCAATCCATTCCCAGCCGGATGTGAGCGCCGGGTTCGCCTCCTGCCAAGCGGCGTCCTGGTCGGAAACAATGCCGTCGACGGGAGTCGCAAGGACCTCCTGTAGGCGGCGTGTGGTCGCTTCCCCCCAGTAGCCGTCCGCGTCCAACACCCCGCCTGCCGGGGCCTGTGCGTGTTCGTATTCGGGTCGGATCACCGCACACACGTCGTCCCAGGATCGGGCGCGCCGCCACACGCCGCCACCGTTAGACTGCGACCCCGCCTGCCCGCTGCTCGTGTTCCCTTCGATGGTCTGGACCCAGCTACCACGGTTAGCTTCAACGAAGCCCACGTGGTCCGCGATGCTGTCGTTGTTCCAGTCAAAGCACAGGTAATCTCCGGGGATTGCCTGATGCTTGGACACAAGACGACCGGCCTTGGCTGCTGCGTTAATCCCGTAGGGGACGTAGGCGAAATCCCCGCCTACCGGCTCCATGCCAGCTGCGCGTAGAACCCACGTCACAAACATCGCGCAATAGGGAACGCCAGATGTCCCGTAGTAGGCGCCGTGGTGGGCGGCGTAATCACGCCCGTACTTGGTGCCAGCTTCGGTGTCATCCCAGCGGGAATATCCGATTTCTTTTGCGGCGATCCGCAGCACATCAATCGCTGTACTCATAGGTGATCTCCTCCAGTTCGTGAACGTCTGCGGGCGTGTTATCGGCCGGCGGCATGGAAGCCACCAGTTCCTCAACATCAGGTGTCATCGTTTTTTCCTCCTTTTGGGGTATGGGAAAGCCCCCACACAAGGGCGTGTAGGGGCTAGTGCTAGGAAGTGCTAATTACTGCTGAATTAGCAGGAAAGGTGGTCAGGATCCGGGGGTCGTGTCGCTGAGCGCTGCCGGGTCTCCTCCCGCCTGCAGGTACTTTGAGAGCAGGTCCACGACCTGAGCCTGCGTGGTGGCCAGGATGTGGCGGCGTTCGCTCTCAGCAGCGATATCCTGGGTGAGCTTTGTGAACTCTTCCTCGGTGAGAGAGCGCAGATCAATGGGGTCCATGGCGGTCTCCTTTCTTTCAGTATTTGATGATGTAGTTCAAAACGAGGTAGGGGGGCATGTTGTTGTGCGGCGAGCTTTGTCCGGTAGCGCCGGTGGCGATATCAGAGAAGCTCAGGTTGTCGTGGCGTTTGTTGGTGAACCACCTGGTCCCGTTCGTGTCGCTCACATAGGGTTGCCAACCGGAACGTGTCTGCACATCCACATATGTGTTTTCATTCATGGGGTGCTGGTGCGAGGGCATTTCAGCGATGCTCAGTGTGTGTGTTTCTTCGCCGCCGATGCGGCCTAGGGCGCTGAATGTCCCCTGGTTTTTGCCGACAGGCGTCCTGCCGCGCAGGTCAGGGACCCTGAAGGAGCCGTTCCCTCCACCGTAGGTGGTTCCAATGACTGCGTACAGCGTCGAATACGAGGAGGTGGAATACTGGCCGCCGTCGCACAAAAGCCAGCCCGTGGGGGCGCTAGAGCCCGCGAATGGGACGATTGTTCCTGTCGGAACCCCGCCACCTGCTCCGGCTGGGCCGGGCGGCCCTTGGAGGCCTTGTGAGCCTTGCGGGCCTTGGGGTCCTCGCTCACCCAGCTGGCCCCGCTCCCCTTTAGGTCCCTGCGGACCGGCAGGGCCTCGTTCGCCGGGGTCGCCTTTGGGGCCTGGTGCCCCGCCGCCGCCGGCATTGCCGGTGATGATGGTGACGCGGCGGTTCCATAGGATCGCGAGGACTCGCTTACCTCTTTGCGGACTGCCAATGCAGTCAATTCCAGAAAGGTGGGCATCTGAGCCGTCGAGGCGTATTTGCAGGGGGCTGGTGTTGGTGACGGTGGCCCATTGCAGGGTTGGGGCCAGGGCCACTTTTTCGCTGAGGGTGGCGATGCGGCGCGCAAGCTCTTCCAGGATGCTCATTGTTGCACCTCCCTCAATGTGGTTTTGCACAGGCCGTCAGGAGACAGGGTGTATTTGATGGACTGGACGGTGGCTCGGGTTTGCACGCCCTGGCTGGAAAATTCCACGAGATCGTTTGTCCAGATCGGGACGGGCAAGTGCTCGAGCTCGATTTTCGCGATAGCCGTCTGGGCCTCGAGCAGTTTCTTTTGCGCCAGTTGGGTGATGACTTCTTGGCTGGCCGCTTCCACGCCTGTTTCCGTCTTTGTCACCCATCTGCCCCGGCTGGGGTAGGAGGCGGGCGATGAGGGGTCTGTGTTGCTGGCGACCCCCACGAGCGCGGGCTTATCATTCCCGCCTTGAGAGACGAGGACAACCTTGTTCGGGATGCCTGCAAGGTCTTGTTCCCTGCTCCACTCTGGCAGGTGGATTGATGTCTCACCTTCTTTGAATCGCCAAGATAGGGGGCGCTGAGCGGGTGGGACGTAGGGGCGGATCTGGAAAGCTCCCGCTCCGCTCACGCTCATACTCCAATAGCCAATCGCTTCGAGCACGTCGTTAAAGATCGTCAAGCGCGGGGTTCCGGCGTCCCAGGTCATTGTTGAAGCGAGACGTGCGGGTGAGTCGGTGATGTCAGCTTTCCCCACGGCCTCAAGAGCGGTGGTGACGGAGGTGATCGCCGGGGAGGCGGTTCCCACCTGCGTTGGAACTTCCACGCAGTCCTCGTCCAAGAGAGTGAGCTTGGAGAGAAGCTCAACCTTCCACGAGGCTCCCCCATCCGTATAGGCCTTGGTAGGAGCAGCCAGGAGGAAGACGCCTAGCGGCCAAGAAGCCCCGCCTGCGATCTTGTAGGTGATCCGCACCCTGTCACTCGCCCAGTTGATCTCTTGGCCTAGGTCGAGGAGTTCGAGGCTGCCGGAGGCTTTGAGGCGGGTTGAGGCCGAGAGGGTGACTTCCCCGCCCACCACGCCACGCAGCAGCCCTTTTTCCTGCTCTGCGCGGTCAAGGAGCATCACTTCGATGGAAACCTGGCGGTGTGAGGTGAAAGAAGAGTTGGAGGGGGTGGTCATTTCTCCACCTCCTCCAACTCCACGCTGACCTTCCACATGCCTCCCACCTCACGTGGGGCTGACATTGATGACATTGAGCAGTAGATCCGCCTACCGAGAGGATCGCGATACAGGAACGGTGCGGGTGCTACCGCGAGCGCTTCCAAAGCCTGGACGAGGCGGTAGTCCCTGTCATGCAGGGAAGCACCAAGGGTGATGGTGCGAACCTGGTGGCTTCCGGTTACTTCCACGCCCCGGGTGCGTCCCGCGAAGTAATGCACCTTCCGCGTTAAAAGCGAGGGTTTGATGCTGGTTTCAGGGTCATACCTGAGCGGGACAGAGGTGGCGAAGCCTGTGCCGCCGCTAACCCACAGGGCCTGAGAGTCAGCTTCGAGCGCCACCGACGTGGTCGCGGTTGAGGGCGTCGCAGACGTCGCGCTAACCCGGTAAATTGTCTTCCCCGCTGAGAGCGCTTCGCCGTCTTGCAGCGTGGTGTTTACCGGCAGGTGGTCGGCAATTTTCTCCCAGGTCTTCCCATCGTCAATGCTGCGCTCGATGCTGTTCGAGACAGCGGGGACCGTGTCTGCTACCCCGGTGGGGTTGGTGATCCCAATGGAAGCGGCTCCGGTCGTGTCGTCCCAGCGCACGAGAACTTGGGGTGCTGCGGGCGGCAGGTAGGAGACGGTGAACCGGGAGGTTGCCTCGGCAGATGAAAGTCCATCCCCAGAAGAAACGGTGACACGCACGAGATAGGCGCGCCGGTCTTCCAAGCGCACGCCCGGATCCCACGATGAGGCCGAGCCTTCTAGAAGGGTGGCGGCAATTTCTTGGCCGGTGGCCTCGTCGACGACCTGGATTGAGGCGCTGCGCTGAGCGCTGCCTTCGGCCTGCGAGTACGACCAGCGGATACGCGTGGAACTCGAGCGGACAACGCTCCCGCCGGAAGGCTCAGCCAAAGAGACAATTGGTGCATGAGCGACCTTGAAGCCCGTGACAGGAGACCAGGGGGAGGCCCCAGCTTCCTGCCCGGTCTTGTATGCGCCCCAGGTGCGCACCTGCCACTCGTACTCCCCGACATCGCTGAAGGCGAGGGAGTATGTGTTGCGGTCTCCGCTGACAGTTGCCTCACCCCAGTTCGCGGATCCGCGTTTGCGCCAGCGAACATCCGCACGCGTCTGCAGCGTCGTATCAATGCTCGTGTGCGACCACGACAGTTCCACGCTCCCAGGGGTGCGCGGACTGCCAGCAGGCGACAAGCTCCCCGGAGCGCCGGGGTTAGTCAGCAGCTGAACCGCGTTCGACCGCTCCGACAGGGGCGAGAGGAGGCCGCCGGGGCCTTTCTGCCTCACCTGGTAGACATGCGAGACCGCAGCGTTTGGCGTGGCGTGAGTCCACGTGCGAGCATCACCCGCAATGTCCGCGACCTTCGTGCCGTTGTCGTAGATTTCCGCGCCCCATCCGCGATCCGGATAGCGAGCACCCCGCTCCCAAGATATATTGATCGCGCCGCTGGCCTGTTTGCCCGCACGCACATTCACGGGCGCGCCCGGCGTCATCGCAATATCCCCGAGACCCATGGACTGCGGGGATGGAGAAGAATTCTCCACCTTCGCCGACTCTGATCCATCCCTACGCCAGGCGTGAATCCTCCATCGGTAGTAATCGTCTGCGGGGAGGTTCGTGTCAGTCCACGAGCGCGCCGAGGCAGGAAGCTGAGCTACCAGGCGGTACCCCCACGTCGTATACGACCAGCGCCAGATGTCCAGCCCATCCACCGGGTTGTCTCCCGTGACGTTCAGGTCCCAGGTGCATTCCACGCGGCCTTCGGACAGGTATCGTGCCTGGAAATTCGACGGGGTCGCAGGAGCCGCGTAAGCCCTTGCCGGGACCGTCCACCGCCGCGTGGTGCTGGGGTTGCCGCCGTTCCAGATCGGGCCAATGGACGCGGAGAATTCTAGTTCTTGGCTGCGCCCATACTCCGTGTTGACCGTGATGGTCTCCCGGCGAATCTCAGCCTCGGCATACCCTCCACGCGGGGACGAGAAATGGAACCCGACATCGCCGCCGATACGCCCCCACCGGTGCAGGGTCGAGTTGAAATTATGCCCGTACCCGTCAGCCTTCACACTGTAAATAACTTCGAGCTGGACGCTCCCAGAATTAGGATCTCCATGCTGGTAAATGTCGAGGCCTACCATCAGGTAGCCGGACGAGCCACTCCACCACGCCATAACCCACTCCTATTTTTTCTTGTTAGATTCCTGCCAGCTCACGAAGCTGCGAACGCGACACCGGAGAGAGTGCCCCGCCTATTTCTCCTGCTGCTTCGACGCGCATACGGCCCACGAGTTGGTCGTTGACGTCGCGAACGACGAGTTCGCGGGCTGTGTTTCCATAAAAGCCGGGGCCGCCGAGGGAACCCGCTCGGTACGCGTATGAACCGGTCTTAAAGCCAGTGAGCGCCCCGTTCCCGGCATCCACGGTTCCTGCCAGAGCATCGACGAACAAGCCGCTCTTCTCATTCACACCCTGCGCCAGGCCTTCGACGATGGAGCGGCCTGAATACAGGGTCCATCCCTTGCCGGAGAAGGGGCCGCGCTTCGCGGGCGAGAAGGGCAGGTATTCGCGTGCTTTGGACATGACTGTGTCGAAAGCATCTGTGATCCAGGAGATCGCGGACATGATGCCGTCCTTCAGGCCCTGAAGGATCGCTTTACCAGAGTTGTACAGCCAGGATCCTGCGCCAGAGAAGAACCCGGTGATTTTGTCGCGGATCGATGTCACCGTGTTGTAGACCGCGTCGATGCCGGCTTGGACACTGCCACGCATGGAGTCCCAGATTTGGGAGAAGAATCCAGCGACAGCATTCCATGCCGCGTTCCACACTCCACTGATCGCCGACAGGGTCCCTGAAATCACCGCAGACACGGCAGCAAGCACGCTTGAAACGCAAGAACTGATCGTGTCCCAGATGGTGGTGAAGAAGCTGCTGATCCCACCCCACACTGCCTGCCACATTCCGGTCAGCCAGCCTGAAAACGCTGTCCACACTGCGCTGATCGTGTCCCACAGTGCCTGCCAGCCGGCTGTCAGGGTGTCCCAAACTGCGGTGACGTAGGGGCCGATCCATCCCCACAGTCCCTCCCAGAGGGCTGTGAAGACCCCGGTGAAGAACGTGAGGACAGTGTTCCATATCTCGAATTGGGCTTGGAAGAACCAGGTGAGGCCGTCCCATATGGCTGTGAAGACAGCCTTCACACCGTCCCAGAATCCGTTCCAGGCGGCGGCAAAACCTTCAGAGAACGCCGTCCATGCGTCGGTGATTGCCTGCCAGGTGTCGCTGAGGAACTGAGTGAAGGACTCCCAGATTTGCCTGCCTGTTTCCGTTTGAGTGAAGAACCACGTCAGCCCAGCCGCCAAAGCTGCGATAGCCATGACAACCAGCATGATGGGGTTGGCGGCCATGACCGCGTTGAAAGCTGCCTGGATCGCGGTGCCGACTTTGACGATGGCCTGCCAGGCCTGCACGGCCATCCCCCACGCTCTGATGGCTCCAGTCCACAGCTGATAGGCGCCGTAAGCTCCGGCTACTCCTATCGCAATGGCGCTAATCCAGTCCCAGTTTTGGCGCAGCCACCCCACCGTCTCTCCCAAAGCCGAAGCCAGGTACTTAGTGACGGTGAACAGCTGCTGGAATGCTGTTGCGAGGCCTTGGCCTGCGAGGGCGGCTAGGGTCTTGAACGGTTCCAGCGGGGACTCTCCGGTGTCCGCGATATAGTTGAAGAAGCTTTCAACGTAGGGTCGCACGGTTGACACCAGGTCCCAGAAAGCGTCGCGCGCACCCTGGATCGCGGACACCAGCCCCGGGGGTAGGGAAAGTTCACGCAGCTTAGAAGTGTCGCCGCCGGAGATGATCGTCCACAGGTCCACGATCGCGTCGCGGACGGTGAACAAGAAATCAACGATGACACTGGACTCTGAGATGTTGAACGCCTGAGCGAAAGCCTCGTTGAAGTCGTGATCGACGAAAATTCCCCGCAGGCCTTCAACAGCGTTTTTGACCCACCCGAAAAACCCATGCAGGCTATCGGTCACCCAGTTGATCGCCCCGGTTACATACGGCTTGATCGCGTTCGCAATATCCATTGCGCCGCCAAGAATTTCAGCCTGGAAGTTCCCCCACGCGCCCTCAAGAGTTTTCGTGGATTTCGCAGCCTCAACAGCCACGTCTTCAAAGCCGAGCTCTAAGAGGGCTTGGTTGAATTCCTCGGCGGTGATTTGCCCTTTGGCCATCGCGTCCTTGAAGTCCCCAACAAAGGCTCCGTTTTTACGCATGGCCTCTTGGAGGCGGCCAGACGCACCAGGGATCGCGTTCGTGATCTGCATCCAGTCCTGAGCCTGGAGACGCCCAGCAGCGTTGACCTGTACGAGAGCGTTACCGAAAGCAGAGAATTCATTAGCTCCCGCGCCAGCTGCCGCCGTGAGGTTACCCGCAGCCTCAGCCATCTTGTCGAACCCCTTGACGCCGTTAGCAGCGAGCTTGGAGGTGATCGACTGAATATCCGTCAGGTCATAGATGGTTTCGTCGGCGTACTTTCGTGCACCCTTGACAAGACCATCGATTTGTTCCTGGCCGGTGATCCCCGCGAACTTTAAGGTGGAGCGGAACTTATCCGTCGCGTCCGAGGCTGCGAAAGCTTCTTTGGCGAGGTCACCAAACCCAACGACTGCGGCAATGGTGCCGCCAATGGCCGCAGCCTGCATCAGCCCGCCTTTGAATCGCGAACCGACTTCGCTACCAGCATCGCGTCCAACACCGGAAAGCTCATCACCAATGGACTTTTTCACGCCCTTAAATGAGGGCACAACCTGGATCCAGGCTTTCCCCAGCTCAGTTCCACCAGCCACAGCAGGGCCTCCGTTCTATCAAGTTTAGTTATTCGCGTTCCCGGTCAAGGAAAGCGTCAAGCTCATCAACGTCCATGGCCTCACCTACGCGCTCGCCCTGAGGGACAGCCACGCCTGGGCGAGGCAAAGGACGCGGCCTGTTCGCACCCTTTTCCGCATCCTTCGTCTTCGCCCACAAAAGAAGCCTGAGCGTATCCACAGCCTCAGCCGAAAGGAACTCCGCAAGACTCCACCGCCATTCAGGATTCGCCGCGCGATATAAAGCCGATTCGGGCTGCGCGCGGATCACCAACGCCCAGTCGGCTACCTTCCTAGCAGGGTGGGCCCGCATGTCCGTCACGTGCAGGTAGCGGCGCAAATCGAATTCCAGCTCACACGGATACTCTCTGAGCAGCTGGACGAAAGTCAGGATTTTGGGGCCAAGGCTTCCATGAGTTCTTGCATGAACGGCGCGACCCTGGATGCAGGCACGCGACCAGAAGCGGGATCACGCAAATACTCAAGCACTGTCTTGTACTGGTCTCCCATGACCTTCCGAAGCAACGCCGGACTCTTCAGCGCGTTCCCTTCCTGAATTTCGTTAAGGGTATCGAGCAATTCAAAGTCGTCGAACACATTGGGATCGAGGGTGAGTGGGATCCCCTGGATTTCGACGCTACGCACCTCAGAAACAGGGGCGGCATTTACCTGGGCGTCGGTGGCATCAAGTGCTGCGAGCTGAGCTTCCAGCTCTGCGCGGGACAAAGATTCAGACATGGAAAGTCTCCTCAAAAAAGGGGAAGGGAATTAAAAGGGAGGATTGATAGGGGGCGAGGCTGTCCGTGGTATCAGCCCCGCCCCCTGTGCGGGTTACTTCGCGGCCGAAATGTACTCGTACACGTTGTTCCCAGCCGCATCCGGATAGGTCGTCATCGTCACCTCATAGCCGGTGACCTCACCATCCTTGTAGGACACGGCAGACAGCTCGGTGATCTGCCCCTCGGGAATGACTAAGCGCTTGATCTTTCCGCCACTGAGCGCAATCTCGAGCACGAACACAGCGCGAGGAAGATCCTTGCCATTGTGCAGAATCGAGATGACACCGGACTTTTCCGTGACGTTCTCAGCGCCATACACGGCCTTGAGCACATCAACGTCCAGGCTCTGAAGGAACTTCCACTTGAAAGTCTCCTTGTAGCCTGTGTTCAGGATCATTACGGTGTCACCGCCGAAAGCCTTCTGTTCACTGGTTTCACGTTCAGGCGCGTTTTCCACGCCGTCTTCGCCGATGTAACCGGTCTTAGCGAAAGCAGCATCAAGAGTGGTTTTCGCATCCGTCGGCAGAGCAGTTCCAACCGGGGCAATACGGACAACGCCGGTTGCTGTGGGCTTTGCTGCGGAAACCAGCGAGGTGTTTTTGTCAGCCATTTGTGGCTCCTTCCAAAAAAGGTGGGTATGGAAAAGCCCCACACCCGCAATCACGGGGTGGGGACAAAGAAGAAGCTCTAATTTTTAGAGCATGATGACCGCGCTCACCGTCAACTGATAGCGAGCCTGGCGAGAATCAGGATCCGGGAAATTGTAGAGAGAATCCACGCTGATGGACGCCACCTGCGGATAAGAGACGAGAGACTGTAACGCTTGCGTTGTACGCGAGGCCAAAGCCGCAGCCTCAGCCCGACTCTCACCCCAACACTGCACCGCAAACGATGGGTAGTCCACCAGCCCAGTCACCTGTCCGCCGGTACGCTCAACCGTCACAAACCGTTCTGGGCGTGTTTCCGGGATACTCCCGTAAACTCCGATCCCCACCAACTCCGCACAGTCCGCGAGCGCGCGTATGAGAAAAGCTTCAGACACTGCCCGCTCCCATACTCTTCAGCAGGGTGTTTTCCTTGGCGTTGCGACGCCTGGCTTGATACGAGTCAGCTCGGACAACACCGACGGGACGCCCTTTCTTTCCGATTCGCACGTCCCCTACGAAACCGGTTCCGGCGGCGGAGGCGATCTTCTCTACGGACTGTTCGACTAGTGGTTTGGTGAGGGCTGCCATTGCGGTGAAATCTAGTTCGATTTTTATGTCGGACATGATGAGGTGTTCACCCCTCGATCTTTCGCGCGTGGACCACGCGGTTCCACCTGGTTGGGGTGTTCTCTTCGGGGTAGGGCTGTGGGTCGCCGATTACCTCGTAGATGTTGCCTTGATGGTGGATTTGTCGGCCTCGAAGCGAGGCTGTGTAGGTCTTTGGGATGTAGAAATCCATGGTGATCTCATCCCCGTTGGGACGGATCGTGCCTTCCACGTCCTGCGTTGAAGCAGGGGCTGCGAGTACGTCACCTAGGACGGCTTCTAACCCCCATTTTGTGGTGGGAATGTTGAACGTGTCCGTGCCTGTTTCGATGGGGCTGTGGATTTCGATCCGGCTGCCTTTAATCATCGCCGCCTCCTTTGAGGAGGTTGATCTCAAAGGCCGCGCCCCTGCGACCATTCACGCTGCGCTTTTCCGCCTTAGTCAAGTAGAGGTCCCCGCCGGGGTTTGAGAAGGACACTTGCTGAGTGAAGGGCCCTGCGGTCATGCTGGTGCTGGAAGCCCCCGCCAGGTCATCGTCTCCAAGAGGAGCGTTCATGGCGCGTTTGACGATTGAGCACACCACGCGCCGCAGAGTTTCGGCGCTGGCTTGTTCCCACCCGGCGCACTCGTCTTTGATGAGGCTTTGAGCGTCCTCAATGAGGACGGCGGCTCGGGTTTGCTCGACGGCTGTTAGACCGCGCCAGCGCTGTTCTAGATCCTGGTATGTTGCCCAGGGTGTAGGTATCGGACTCACCTTTTTTCCTCCCTCCTTGCTTGCGCCTGGACAGGGGGCTTACCCTGCTTTCCTCAACCATGAGGTTAGAGGTCTGCTGGGTAAGCCCCCTATGACTCCGCTACGGGGAGTGGTCAGGCGGTCTTTTCCTTGACCACGGCGAAGCGGTCCACGAACGCATACCAGCCGTAGACGATTTCCAAGCGCAGAGCAACCTGGTTCTTGCGCTTCAGATCACCCTGGCCGTCCGGGTCGCCGAACTGGATGAGTTCGACGGGAAGCTCGCGCTGCACGCCCCAGCGGATACCGTTCTGGAAGTCGCCGACAATCGCGCGGATCTTCGTGTCGGTAGCCTCGGGCGTACCGGAAACGGTGTTGCCCATGGCCACGGGAATGCCCATGAAGTTTTCGATGTCGGTGCCAAAACCAAGGGTCGGGTAGCGAAGCTGGGAGGTCTCACCAGTCCCGTCCTTGGCCTTCAGGTCAGCCAGCGCCCACCCGAACTTCGGATCAAAGGCTGCGCCGGTGACCTGCACGCCCATCGGGGACTCGATG
>CALHID010000162.1 GCA_938030835.1 uncultured Actinomyces sp.
CCTGGGCGGCCTGGGGGAACATGACGTCTGCCAGGCAAGTGGAAAAGAGAGCGATACGCACTGGGAGATCCTTTCTCGTAGGTGCTATTTCTCAAAGTATGGCTGGGTCTGAGGTCCCAATGGGGGATAATGTGGTAGCTCTTTGGTAGGCAGGGGCCACAATTGTTGATTTGGTGCGGAAAAAACGCAGAAATAGATTGCTGAAATGACGGCTTCTCTTGAGCGATTCGCGGCCCCAAAAACGCGACTTAAGACAGAGTGTCCTTTCCTTTTTCAGTTTTACGCCGCTGCGGTACGTGAAAAACTATTACCCGGCCTCGTGGATTGACGAGGCCGGGTAGTAGTTCCCGTATCTGCGAAAGGAAGTCCGTTCGGCTTCTCTAATACTTCGAGAAGGTGTCAGATGGGGGGAAACGTGTTTTCTTAGCCATTGATTCCCTCGCCAGTGACGATGATGAGGTTACAGTCCGAGGAAGCCGCGAAGCTTGTGATATCGAATGATCCCCAGTTCGAGTGAGTGTTGTTCTTATCAGTTTGGAGCATAGTATTCGCGTGTTCGGAGGGAACAGTGAAAAAGTGGCAGTTCTGAGGAACGTACTCGTAGAGGCCTGGATAGATACCGGGAAGAAGTACGTTATTCCCGTCGCTTCCATTGGCAAGCATCTGGATCGTCTCAGGAGGGACAGTAGCGACGCCTGTTACCCATAAGTGATGGTCGGGTGAAGGTAAGGGCCATCCTTCTGGGAAGTTGGCTGCCACGACGTGCCCCTGAGTTGCACCAAGCCCGGGCATCCGTTCATTGAAGGAATCGGTGCGTTCTTGGACCTTGATTTCGCCGTCAGTTTCGTAAGTGAACTCGGCAAAGCGTGGGTCCTGGGGTAAGCGTGAGCGTGCTGCGTTTGAACCGAAGGGAATGCATCCCGTGAGAAGCGTGATCGCTGTACAAAGAAGTGCCAAGGATCGCAATGGCTTCGACATAAGACACTCCTTTTGAAGCAGACGTTGGGCTCGCAGCCAGGAGACTGCGAGCCCAACGATCTTAAGCAACGGGCATGTAGGAACCCAAGTAGCCTTGCGAGGCGAGGAAGATCAAGACGCACAAAATGAGAAGCAATCCGATGGAATAGGGAGCCGCCTTCTTGAGAATCTCTGCTTCGCTTCCGGGTTCGTTGATTGCGGTCGCTGCAATAGTGAGATTCTGCGGTGACACAATCTTGCCGATACCGCCACCAATCGTGTTGCCTGCAAGCAAAGTCGATGGGTCGAGTCCGGCGATCTGTGCTGCTGTGGACTGAAGGTTGGCAAAGAGAGCGCCTGCGCTGGTTGCTGATCCTGCGACTGCTGTTCCCAACCAACCAAGGATGGGGGAGAGGAAGGCAAAGAACACGCCGGTTGTTGCAAGAGCGGTACCGATCGCGCCTGTTTGTCCTGAGAGGTTCATGACGTAGGCCAAGCCCATGACCAAGCAGATCGTCAGGATAGAAATCTTCAAGGTGGAAATTGTCTTGAAGAGAGTTGCAATTCCCTTCGTGAAGGTCATGGGGTAGCGACCGCCCGAACTGGTGCGACCGTAAACGAAAGCAACAATGAGAGCAGTGACGAAGATCCACGTTCCAGGGTTGGAAAGGAACTGGAAGGTGTAGATCGTCGAAGAAACGGCCTTGCCGGTGGAATCTACCAACTCCCCGTGCAATCCGGGGACGGGGATCTTAATGTCTGTGGACTTGAAAATGGCGTCAATATCAACGCCGATCTTCCACAACTTGGTGATGGCAATGACGACAACAACCAAAACATAGGGGAGAAGTGCCAAGGTGATTCGCGAGGCATTGGGACGATCCTCTTGGGTGCCCTCCGAACGGTAGTCATCAGGAGTCTTCGGGGTCCATACCAAGAGGAAGATGTAGGAAGCAGCCAAACCCAGAAGCGAAGCAAGGACAGCAGTCAGTTCATAAGAGAACTCAGAGGTGAAGAAATGTCCTGCTGCGGTTGCGACGCCGGAAATCAGAGCGATCGGCCACAACTGGGCGACGCCTCGGCCCCCATCAAGGATCCACAAGAGGAGGAGAGGAATGAAGCAGGCGAAAATCCAAGAAAGGTGACCCATATTGGCTGCAACCATCAGGGGGTTTTGGCCACCCAAACGGCCGGCGGTCGTTGTCGGGATTGCCATTGCTCCGAAACCAACGTTGATTGCGTTGCCAACGATGGTCACAACAGCAGCCTTTACCGGGGGAAGGCCAAGTGAGACAAGCATCGCGGCAACGATTGCCACGGGCGCACCGAAACCTGCGAGGCCCTCAAGTAGACCGCAGAAGGAGAACGCAATGATCAGCGCTTGGACTCGAATGTCACCCTTGCCGATCGTGTTGAAGACGGCTCGCATGTCTTTGCTGCGGCCGGAAACCTCGGTGAGGTTATAAAGCCACACTGCAGCGATGATGATGTAGATAATTGGGATCAGAGCGAAGACGATGCCTTGGCCCGCAGCCAAGAGACTCATGCTTAGTGGCATCTTGTAGCCAAAGACGGCGATGAGTAGTGCAGCAACGAGTGAAATCAATGCGCACCAGTGCGTCTTGACTTTAAAAGCGCCCAGAAGAACGAAGAACAGCAGGAGCGGGAGAATTCCCGCAAGTGCCGTTAAAAATACATTTGCGCCGATAGCCGTCGTTGACGGCGTAAAGCTTGTGCTCACCAAAGAGAACATGGCTACTCCTGCAACAGTGCGAGTGGGTGGTCCTAGCCAGATTCTAGGCCTAAATTCCTATCTCGGTGAGATTTTTAGGAAAAATTCCGGTGAAACTACAGAATAAAGGCAAACTCTAGGCTGTTTTTCGGGAGAAAAGCATGCTAGGGGGGAGCGTCGGATTCGTGCATGGGGACGCGAGGAAAGAAAAGGAGTGGGAGCTACTATATTGCGTATATTGCGCGAGAAGCAGCTAATTGAAAGCTGCTCTTCGGAGGTGGCGTGGTGGGCGCGCTTGGCCACTTGAAGATCTGCAAACGGTCGCAGAGATCCTTGGTGTTACTGTCGCGTACCTCGTAACTGATAACTCAGACGGTGCACATGTAATCGAACTGCGCCCCCGACAGGACTCGAACCTGCAACCTCGGGATTAGAAGGCCCTTGCTCTATCCATT
>CALHID010000163.1 GCA_938030835.1 uncultured Actinomyces sp.
TCCGCCACTTGCGACCTGACGGAAGAAGGATTGGTAGATTGCCACGCAAATCGGAACGGCAAAAACCAAGAGGAACATGATGAAGAAGGGGGCCATAAACGCCCACCCGGTACGCGCATCGTGCCGCTCTCTAATGCGCCGGTTTTGAGTCTGGGACTGCATCTATCAATCACCTTCGATTGTTCGCAGAATTATTGGGTTATATGTCGAAGAATACGTAAAGGGGTGTGGTTTCTCCGCGGAGAAACCACACCCCTCCGCGATGAGTGATTACTCGGCGACGGGGAGGTTTGCGTCCTTGAGCGACTTCACGGACTGCTCCTGAGCAGCCTTGAAGATGTCAATCACCTTGCCGGAACCGTCGCCAGCTGCGGTAGCGGCCTTGGTCATCGGAGCGCCGACGCTCGAGAAGAAGGGAATGTACGGGAAGTCAGGTGCCAGGTTGGCGTTAGCCTTCGACAGTTCAGCGAAGACATCCTGTCCGCCGTAGAACTCCTTGATCGAATCCGGGGTCTTCATGGTGCCGGTCGTGGCTGCAACGATCAGACCCTGCGAAACCAGAGCGTCGACCTGGGTGTTCAGCCAGTTGTTGAACTCCATTGCACCCTTGGGGTTCGCGCAGCCCTTCATGACTGCAACGCCAGAACCACCGTCGGGGCCGGTCAACGCGCCCTTGCCGAAATCGGGGAGCTGAGCAACTGCCCATTCGCCCTTGTTGTCGGTCTTCTCCAGGTCACCGGAGATGAGCGGCGCTTCCCAAGCAGCACCGATCGTGCCGATCAGGGTCTTGTCGGTCAGGGCCTTGGTGAAGGAATCTCCCCAGCGCTCGGTGACGAAGGTGGTCTTGTCATCGAGCATCGACTGCCAGAAGTCTGCAACGGTCTTGGCGGAAGCATCGTCGATCTTGACGGTCCACTTGTCGTTTACAGCCTTGTACCAGACGCCGCCAGCTGCAGCTGCCTGTGCAGACAGGCCGTAATGTGCTTCATCGGTCTCGAAGGCGGAGATGTACTTGCCCTGGGCTGCTGCGGTCTTGGCAGCGGCCTTGAACTCGTCAAGGTTGGTGGGAACCTTGATTCCCAGCTTGTCGAACTCTGCCTTGTTGTAGTAGTAAACAAGCGGGCCGGTGTCCTGGGGCAGGCCGAAGTACTTGTCACCAACGCCGACCTGCGAGAATGCGCCGGCAGAGTAGTTGGTCTTGTACTGGTTGGCGTACTGGGTAACGTCTTCGAGCAGACCCTTGGTGAACATCTCGGGGACTTCGCCGTAGCCGATCTGCGCCAAGCAAGGTCCGGAGCCCGCCTTGACGTCAGTTTCAAGCTTCTTGATCATTTCGTTGGCCTTGCCATCGAACTTGACCGCCTGAACCTGAGTGTCAGGGTGTTCCTTGTTCCACTGATCAACCAGCGTAGACACCTTGGTCATTCCTTCACCATCGGGAAGACGGTGCAGGTAGGTGATGGTCGCTGCCTTATCAGCAGATGCCGAAGAGCTTGCGGTGGAATCCGTCTTCGTGCCCGAACCCGAGCACGCAGTCAGACCCATCGCAGCGACTGACATGAGCGCGACAACGCTCATGGAACGGCGTGACATGTGCATGTTGTTCCCTCTCCATCGTGGGATGTTTATAAGTTGACACCTTTTGTCAGCTTTATCCATTGCTCTCTTATGCTAACTCACAGAGAAGATGTCTGACACATTTTTAACCTGTGACGATGCAATTAGTTGATTACGATTTGATAACTAGTCTAAATCTTCCTTCTTCCACTGGGTCCAACGCCCTTCGCCAGGCGTCAAATCCACGGTACATTCCAGACCAAAGCCAGTGATGACGCTCGAAGATGGAGCATCAGAATCATTGTAAATAAAGGCAAGTTGCGACTTGGGATACCAAGCGACCTCAACGTCAGGATTGGATGACGCAAGGACACAATCCCATTGATCTTCTCGGTGCGCCGCCCACATAATCGCGCGATGCAAAAGCCTGCTATTGACAGTCGACCAGGTCAGTCCGGCAAGGTAAACGCCCCTACCCAAGCAGAAATCATGCGCAGAGGCGCGCACGCTCCCCCGCTCCATCACAAGCACAGAAGTGTCAGGATCCGTAACTACGACATCCCCTGGGTCTTCACCGAAAACATAGTCCCCATCAAGGTCAGCAGTAATGAAATGTTCTGGCACAACCTCGTCGTAGCGGTCCTTGGACAGGGACCACGAGATTTCTTGATCCACACCCAAGACGTCCGCGAGCGCAAAAATGCTTCCGCGGCAGATGCCGCCTCTATCCGCTTGTCCTTGAGTTCCCAACGAGGCCGTGGGCTGGCCGACCCCAATAAAGCCGCCACCGCGGGCAACAAAGCGACGCAGAGTATCTTGCAGTCGCAGGTCCTCCCAGACTTCCCCTCCGGAGAAGGCGGTATTCGCGGCGCCGGCGTTAATTACCACGTCGACATCCTTCAAAGAGGAATCTCCCCCATCGATGACCTCATCGAAAGACATGAAACGCACGTCAAAAGGAAGTCCTGCAAGGGCCTCGATAACCCCCAAGTAGGTATGGATCTGCTTGTACCACAGGGCATGGGCAACCATATGGGTCTGCCAGGTGCGCAGCTTTCCCCATGCGTTCAAAACGGCAACGCGCACGGGTGCACACGCAGGCTTTTCCCCGCCCGTGGCCTCGTGAAGGGAACGGAACTCCGCAAGGATCTCCTCCACACGGTCAATAAACTCGGGGAACTGCAAAGCCAAGGAAAGGTAGCCGCCATAGCCCATGCGGTCCAGGGGACTGCGGACGATTGCTCGACGAGCGGTGCGCCACGATTCGTTGGCCTCACCCAAGGGATCTCCGCCCTCACGGAAGACATCGGGGAAGAAGTAGGGAAGGAAACGCCCCTCGGTGTAGCGCACACCGGGAATATCGGAGATCATGCGGCAAGTTGCTGCCGAACCAACGGATCCAACAACCGCATCCATCTTGATCGAAGGGAAGTAAGGGCCGTAGGGCTCCATACCGATCCAGTTGTCGCCAAGGAACATCATGGCTTCGCGGCCTTCGTCGTGGACCTTGCGAACCAGTTCTCCAGCCTTTTCGGCGACTCGCTTGGAGGTGAAGTCAATCCAGTCCCGGAACACACGTGTTGGCGTACGGAAGGGGCAGTTGTACCAGCCGCCATCCACAAAGTCCTCGGGAGTCAGCGCATAGCCGTATTCCTTTTCAAACTCTTCCATCGCCGGGATCGACACCGAGGCCGAGTATCCAAACCAATCGACGTAGCGTTCGCGGCCTCGGGAATCGAAAGCCAAAGTGAAGTGATAGAAGAAGGTCGTAAAACGAACCACGTCTACTTGAGGGTTCGCTTTCAGCCATGCAGCCAAGGCATCCTTGACGTGCTCCCAGGTCCGCGGGAATGCGACGTCGAAGGGGCGTTCCTTCACGCGACCTTCCTCAAGCGCCCAATCATTCGTCAGATAGTTGTACATCTGGGTGGAATCCCACATCTGCACGGCAAAGAAGTTCACGGTGTACACGTGGAAGGGAATGGGCTCGTGAATCGTCACCACCGCGCTCGATGCAGTGGGCGGTAGCTCTCCAACGATCGGCACGGGATCAACGACGGGTGAGGGCTTGACCTCTTGAACGCTCCATTCCGAAGGGTCCAGAGCCTGTCCGCTGGTTCGATCAATGACCTGCCACCAGCGGGAGGTATCGCATTGAGTATCTGGACGGAATTGCGCCTGGAACCATCCCTCCATGACATTGATACTCAAAGGCCCGCTTTCTGGGGCGGTATGAGGGTTTGAGGAAAGGTATTGGTGGATGCGCTCGCCTTCGCTCTGATCGGCCCAGTCTTCATCACCACGCGCGGGGAAATACGTGGAGTACACCTTTGCGAATGCGCGGTCGACCCATTCGGGAAGTTCTGTTCCATCGGAATTTCGCACTGCGTCCGCGCCAAGGCGTTCAACAAGAGCGCGCACTTCGGCATCGATTCCACGCTCAATGGGAAGGGTGAGACGACCTGGCTTGGTCGATTTGTCAGTCATTGTCACTCCGATGTGTTGATTTCAGCGTCATTGCGAAGAGGTAGACAACTTCGGGCACTTATCCAGCTAGTCCTAAGTTATTTCCTTCTTGGTACGATAGTACAAGCACACCGAGGTGGTGATGCATTCCCGATAACAATGGAGACACCGATGTCCCTTACTTCTGAAGAAATTAACAGCCAACCTGAGCTGTGGCGTCGAGTTCTTGACGTTCCCACTGATGCACTTCCCAAAGATGGTGAGGCCATTGCCGTCATCGGATGTGGAACATCGTGGTTTATCGCGCAGGCATACACCGTCGCCCGCGAGCGCCAGGGCAAGGGTCTCTCTGATGCCTTCACCGCCACCGAATTCCCCTGGGATCGCCACTACGACCGCGTCGTGTGCCTGTCCCGTTCGGGCACGACAACTGAAATTATTGACATCCTGCACGGTCTGAAGGATCGCGGCGTCCCCAACGTCTTGATCACCGCTGTGGGCAACGGCCCCGCAACCCCCTACGCAGATGTTGAGGTTGTTCTGGACTTCGCCGATGAAGAATCCGTTGTCCAGACCCGTTTTGCAACCACTGCCCTTGCCTACTTCCGCCACAGCTTGGGCGACGATATCGCCGCAGCCGCGGATGACGCACAGCGCGCCCTCGAGCTCGAAATCCCCCAGCGCTGGGTTGATGCCGACCAGATCACCTTCCTGGGCACCGCATGGACCATTGGTCTGGCTAACGAAGCTGGCCTGAAGCTGCGTGAGGCATCTCAGTCGTGGACTGAGGTCTACCCCGCAATGGAGTACCGCCACGGTCCGATCTCCATCGCTCAGCCCGGCCGCCTGACCTGGGTTTTCGGCCCGGTTCCCGAGGGCATGGCCGATCAGGTTGCCGCAACTGGCGCCGAATTGGTGACTTTCGACGGTGACCCCATGGCTCACCTCGTTGTCGCACAGCGCCTCGCCGTTGCCCGCGCTGAGGCTCGCGGTCTCAACCCCGATACCCCGCGCCATCTGACCCGCTCGGTGATCCTCAAGTGAGCAACTCGGACCAGAAGCTCGCTATCGGGATCGATGTCGGCGGCACCACCATCAAGGGGGTGCTCGCTGACACCCGCGGCACTGTGATTACCTCTTCAGAGGCCGTCGCGACCCCCCAGACCGGCGCTGATGATGTCGTTTCTGCGGTCGCGCGTCTGGCCCGAACTCTTCGCAAAGCTTCGGTCGATGCGCCCGTCGGCGTGTGCGTTCCTGGAATTATTGACGAAGAACATGGAATTGGTATTTTTTCTGCCAATTTGGGGTGGAAAGACGCTCCTTTAAGCGAAAAACTTTCCGAAGCCCTGGGTTCCTTCGTCCCCCTGGGGCACGATGTCCGCTCGGGCGCTCTTGCCGAGGCCCTGTGGGGCGTTCGCCGCCCCTCCTGCCTGTATGTGGCGGTGGGGACCGGGATCGCTTCGGGTGTTGTGATCAATTCGCGCCTCGCACCGGCACCTCCATGGGCTGGTGAGATCGGGCAGGTTCCCGTTCCACACCCCGATCGCCCCTATGAGGTTGTTCCGGTGGAGCAGGTCGCTTCAGCCAGCGGTATTGCACGCCGGGCGATCGAGGCCGGGATCGTCCCCGAAGGATCGGGGGCCCGCGAAGTTGAGGAACTTGCCCTTTCATCCAGCGATAACGCTCGAAAGGCACGCGAGATCCTTGAGACCTCGATGAGCCTGCTGGGCGGAATTCTTGCAACGGTGTGCCACCAGGTTGGTTCACTTCCCGTCGTGCTGGGAGGTGGCCTTTGCAAAGGTGGCTCACTGGTTTACGATCCCCTGCGTAAAAGCTTGGAATCGGGGTGCACGGTCATGCCCGCACCTGCGCTGCTTTCCGCTGCTTTAGGTTCCTCGTCTCAGGCACTGGGTGCCGCAGCTTTGGCATTCCAGAGCCATGGAATCGAGGTTGAATCATGATCTGGACCTTCACTCCCAATCCGGCTCTGGATATTACGTGGCAGGCTCCTGATCAAACCCGCGGTCAGGTTCACCGCATCACGGAGTATTCCCAGCGTCCGGGAGGGAAGGGACTGAATGTCTCTCGCGTCTTGGACCAGCTCGGTGTCCCCAGCCATGCAACAGGTTTCTTGGGGGGTGCAACCGGCAATGTGATCGCCTCGCTGATGAAGGAAATAACTACTCTGGTGACGCCAGAGTGGGTTGAGGTTCCTTTCCAAACGCGACGCTCAATCGCCATGATTGACGACACCGCCACGGTGTACAACGAGTCCGGTCATGCTCTAGATCCTGATTCCTGGAAGCAGATGGCTGATCTTTTGGGCAGCCGCCTGAACGGCGATGACCTCTTGGTCGTTTCAGGTTCTCTTCCTGGAAGTAGCACTTTTGAGGTTCTCGAGCCGGTGTTGCGCCGTGTCCGTCAGATCGGTTGCCGCATCATTTTGGATACCTCAGGGCCGTCCTTGGTTGAGTGCGCAGCGTGGGCCGATGTCCTCAAGCCCAATCACTTGGAGCTCCTCGAAGCTACGGGTGCGTCCTCCATCGAAGAGGGTGCACGTGCCCTTATCGAGCAGGGACCGAGCTGGGTGTGTGTATCGCGAGGTGAAGAGGGAATGGACCTCTTCTCTCGCGAGAGCCATTGGCACGCCGAGGCCGGAGTTGTCCTTCAGGGCAATCCCACCGGTGCCGGCGATGCCTGCGTTGCATCCCTCGCTCGCTCGCTTGCTCAGGCTGGGGACGACCTTGAGTCAGAGATTCCTACTGCCATTGCCGAGGCCGTCGCAACCTCTGCGGCCGCGGTGACGATGCCCGTCGCTGGGGAGATTGACCTTCCCCTCCGCGAGGAGCTTCTTTCCCGTATTTCTCCTGTTCGCCTGTCCTAATTTGTCAAGAAAGTAGGTCGCTATGCTTGCTGACACCGCTGTACTTGCACGCGATTGCGCCGCCCGCAAGGTTGGTCTTGCGGCTTTTAACGTGGTCCTTCTTGATCACGCCGAAGCATTTGTCGATGCCGCCGAAAACACCGGTTTACCTTTGGTCCTCCAACTGTCCCAAAATGCTGTGAAGTATCACGGTGGTCGTCTGCGTCCCCTGGGGTGCGCGCTTATCGAGCTTGCCAAGGCCTCCACCGTTCCCGTTTCTGTTCACCTTGATCACGCTGAATCGACCGATTTGTGCCGTGAGGCTATCGAGCTTGGTTTTACCTCGATCATGTACGACGGTTCAAAGCTTCCAGATGCACAGAACCGTGAGACTACCGCTGAGATCACCGCTTTCGCTCACGAGCACGGTGTCAGCGTCGAGGCTGAACTGGGTGAAGTTGGCGGAAAGAACGGGGTCCACGACCCCTCAGCACGCACCAATCCTGAAGATGCGGCCCAGTTTGTCGCAGATACTGGCGTTGATCTGCTTGCCGTTGCTGTGGGTTCTTCTCACGCAATGGCCACCCGTGAGGCAGTTTTGGACAATCAGCTGATTGCTGCAATCCATGAGCTCGTCCCTGTCCCGCTGGTTTTGCACGGCTCTTCCGGCGTTCCCGACGACGGCATGGTTGCGGCAATTCAAGCCGGAATGACCAAGATCAACGTTTCGACACACTTGAATGTCGTCTTCACCCAGGGCGTGCGTCAGATTCTTGATGAAAACCCGAAGATTGTTGATCCGCGAAAGTATGTCGGTCCCGCAACTCATTCGGTTCAAGAAGAAGTTGAGCGTCTGATGCGCCTCTACGCGCAGGCTTAATGCTCAACAAACTCCATTCGCTGCCAATTTGTTTTAATGCGATGAGGTAGCACGCAGCCCTCCCCCGCTTCCGCGTGGGAGGGCTTTTCATCTGCAGCTATTTATTTGACGTACCAGCCTCGGCCTCGCCATAGGCCTTCGAGGCCCGCCAAACGTTCTTGGAAGTCTTCCCAGCTTCCGCGAGGGCCTCCCGCCCAGGCAACTTCTGCAAGACCCGCTAGGCGCGGCAGCAGCATCTCCCAGACGTCCTTCTCTCGGCGCAGGGTTTCACTCCACAAGCAGGCCTCGACGCCTTCAATTCCCTTGCGGTCCACGCCCTCACAGATGCTCTCGGGATCCCAATCCCAGGCTTTCTTCAAAGGAAGGATTCCGGCCCAGGTGATGCCGAGCTTCTGTTCTGGATATTCCTTCATATCGAAGTAGGCCTTCGGACCGGGCGACATGATCGCTTTCACTCCGCGTCCGACAGCACGAGCGATCGAGTCTCCTTCAAGATCGTCATGCCACACCTGAACAAGATCGCCGTCCCCAAGCAGATCTGCAGCTTCTTCCCACGCCACAGCGCGCGTGCCACGGGCATGAATACGCTCAATTTGGCTTCCAACAATCGCTGGATAATCACCTTCGACAGTAGAGAAGGATTCATCGCCACCGATGTGGATACCGGCCGGAGAGAAGGGGGCAAGGGTTTCAACAACGGCCTCGAGGAAGGCCTGGGTCGCAGGCGCCTTCGTTGAAAGAGTTGAGAAGCCGACTTCAGTTCCTTCGTAAAGTGGCGGGCAGACCCCATCGGGGTTCAGTCCTTCAATTGCGTGGAGCGCAGCGTTGACGTGTCCGGGGATATCAATTTCGGGGATGATCGCAATCATCCGCGAGCGCCCTCCCTCGACCAGGGTCTGATAGTCATCAAGGGTGTAGTTCCCACCTTCTTCCCCGCCGACCGCGCAATCGGATGAGCGTTCAATGAGTTCGGGGAATTGCGGGATTTCAATGCGCCATCCCTGATCATCACTCAGATGCAGGTGCAGGATGTTCAAACCCACTTCGCTCATCGCATCCATGACGCGAAGGATTGTGGGAACGCTGAAGAAGTGGCGGGCAACATCGATGTGCAAGCCGCGGTGCTTATAAGCGGGGTAGTCGATGATTTTTACTGCAATGGGAGTCCGACTATGGTTCGCGATGGCCAATGTGTTGAGGCGACGCAGGCCTCGAGAAAGCCCCAATTCGGTCGCAGCGGTCACCTGCGCGCTTCCAGCGGAAATCGTCAAAATGTATGCCTCTGCGAACTGCCATTCCTCGGGGATTGCCAAGGGCGCAATTGCGGCCGAAAATTCCTCAGCAGTCTTCAGCACAACAGAGGGGCTAATTTCTGCCCAAGTGGCTTCTTCCGGATGGGGATCGGCCTCTTCAATGAAGACCGGAAGTGGAAGAAGTCCGGGAATCGTGGACAGAGAGGAGGACATCGACGAGCTCCTTTGCTTAGTCATCAACTGTATGAACATCCCTATCCTAGCCCTCTGGGCATCAAGTGGTCATCGGCCGCTATTGTTGGGGCTATGAGTGCACTGAATTTCGTTTCCGACACCTTTGATCCTTCGCGCTGGCGTGAGGTTGAGGGTTTCGAGCTGACCGATATGACCTACCACCGCGGGATTTCCCGAGGCCCCGTCGACGGAGCTGAGAAGGGCGCGGACTTGCCGGTGGTCCGTATCGCTTTCGATCGCCCAGAAATTCGCAATGCATTCCGCCCACATACTGTTGATGAGCTCTATCGCTGCCTGGACCACGCGCGAATGACTAGCGATGTCGCTGCGGTTATTTTGACGGGAAACGGTCCTTCTCCTCGTGATGGTGGCTATTCCTTCTGTTCGGGTGGCGACCAGAGGATCCGAGGGAAAGATGGCTACCACTATGAGCTTGAGGGCAGCGAGGCCTCGGCGGGAGTGGAACAGCGACGTGAGCAAATTGACCCCGCACGCGCGGGACGCCTTCATATTTTGGAAGTTCAGCGCCTCATCCGCACCATGCCGAAGGTCGTTATTGCAGCGGTTCCCGGTTGGGCAGCTGGTGGCGGCCACAGCTTAAATGTTGTGTGTGATCTCTCGATTGCTTCTCGCGAGCATGCCGCGTTCATGCAGACCGATGCGAATGTTGGTTCTTTTGATGCCGGTTACGGCTCTGCGCTGCTCGCGCGCCAGGCGGGCGATAAGCGTGCACGTGAGATTTTCTTCCTCGCCAGGCGCTATGACGCCGATACTGCGGAGCGCTGGGGTGTCATTAACGAGGCCGTTCCCCATGCTCAGCTGGAGGAAACCGCGTTGGAGTGGGCTCGGATCATTGCAACGAAGTCTCCACAGGCTATCCGTATGCTGAAATTTGCTTTCAACCTGGCCGATGATGGTTTGGCCGGGCAGCAGGTTTTTGCCGGTGAGGCGACGCGCATGGCATACATGACAGATGAGGCTCAGGAAGGTCGCGATGCCTTCATTGAACACCGCTCGCCAGATTGGTCTTCCTTCCCGTATTATTTCTAAATAATAATTTGGCTTTCAGGAGCCGATCAGCTTTGTCACAGCTCAAGCCATGGTTACTTTGTATGACACTTCTTCCGAAATATCAGGGAAAAGTGTCCAAAAGATACACTCCTGTATGCCATCAGCTTGACAAAACCTATAAACTATAGGTGCCATCAACTGCAGGGACTCTCCAGCAATACGTGAGCCCATCACACGAATTGCGTTCAAAGAAAGGGCCTATGTGAGAATTCGCTTAGGATCGCGAAGCTCCCAAAGGGCGCTGTCGTATCGACAGGGCTCCAAGGTTTCGCGCGCGCTAATTCTTCTCACAACTGCCGCGATTGGCGGGTCTTTTACACTTTTGACTCTCCCCTGGTCCCCCGCATCTGCACATCCAGACACAGCGCCCGTTACGACTGTTTCCACTGATCCTCACGATCATCTAGATGACAATAGCGGCAGCTTAGATGTGCAAGCTACGGCTGAGGCACCCAGCACAGATCCAACCCTCAGTATCAAGGATCTTCAGTCAACTCCCGAGCGCCTTGTTCTTGAAAGCGATTCCCCGCTGGCAAAAAGGTTTGTCCGCACGCCTTATGAAAAGGCAGAGGTCATTGTTGAAGGTGCTGAGTTTGCACCCGAAACAACACTGCCCAACCAGACTCCCGCGGCGAGCTTCGATCAACTTGAACCCAAGCCCGCGTCCAGCGACGATACCCCCTCTGTGAATGACCTGAAGGGTCACGAAGGTGCGGTGTGGGTTGAGAGCAACGCAACGCCTTCCGCCAACGCCACTTCAATTGCTCAATTACAAGGCGATGAGCAGGATGTTAAGACTCTCGACGAGTTGCAGGAAAAGGGTATTCCCGCCATCGATTCTTCGCTTGCGACCCCTGAGATCCTGGTCCAAAACGGACAAATTCGTACCATGACATTCGAGCTGACCAATGTCGGTAAGGATGCGAAGGACATCGAGATCGAGGGCGTTTTCTCCAGCAAGGTCCCCGGTAGTAGTACGGTCATTTGGAGCCTCCAGTGCTCAGCTAAAGGCGGAGTAACTTGCCCCGAGCGCGCCGATGGGTACGCAGAATCGGTTACCCTCACCCAGGACAAGCCCGAGTTCTCGCCCTTCCATTCCGTGATCAACATGCCAAAGGGCTCCACCATCACGATCACCGCTCAAATTCGCCAAACAATTGCTCAGTGCACTCCCGATGATGTCAGCGAGACAACTACACGTTTCAGCTGGAAACGCTTGGGTGCTGATAAATCAAAGCAGACCGATCTTGAGCTAACAGGGAAGATTGCCTGCGAAAGCGCAACTCCCACACCGACGGCAACGCCCTCAGTAACTCCGTCCCCCACTCCTACGGCTACCACGCCTTCAAGTGATGTTCAGACGCGTTCTGCGACGGCAAAGCCTCTTCCGACAGCAACTCCGACCCGGCACATCAACGAAAGCCAGTCGAGCGTTCAGCCTCGGCCAAGGCGGGACCAGGCTCGCCCTGCGCCTGCCCCGGCTCGGCGAGTGCAAGTCTTCGCTCCCGGTTCGCCGAACCGTCCGACCGCACAGGAAGCAGCGCGTCGCAGTGCTACTTCTCGACAGGCTCAGGCAGCTGCCCGCCAGCAGCAGAGTCCAAACGCTGCGGCCCAACGTAATAATGCGGTGCCCGCCGCTCCTACACGCTCGAGCAGCGATACCACTCCCGCTGCTTCCCAAGCTCCTGTAGAGAACCAAGACAACTCGCGGCTGGCTGATCCCAGTTATGGTTTCAACGCGAACGGTGGTCGCGGCGGCTTGATGAGTGACGTCGAAGCCAATAGCGCAGTTGCGGTTGCTGCACTGCTCGTCACTGCCGGCGCCGGCGCCCTGGCAACCTTCCACAAGGGTAAGTGAAACGCTCTCTTTGATTTTCACTGGCACCTATCACTTTTGATAGGTGCCAGTTTTCCTTTTGGATTCGACAGCGATCCGCAGGCTCTTTCATGGTGCACAAGCAAATGACGCCCGCGCAAAAAGATAAAGAAGCGCTGGGCTGACCGTCCAGCCCAGCGCTTGTGTCGTTTCAAATGAGTTTAACGGCGCCCGAACTTCGCACGCATCACGCGCGCCAAGGCAAGTTCAGCGAAGGCATCCACCAGAAGAGCGCCACCGAAAACACCCGAGAAGATCTTCCATCCCGAACGCGGCTTCGCAGCCTTCACCGCAGAAACCAGCAGCGCTGCACCGGACGCTGCTTCGATAGAAGCGAGAGCTGAAAGAATCCACGGACGGTCGGAGACAACCGCCATGTAAGCCTTCTGAATAGCGCTGGGATCTTCTTCCTTGTTCCCGGTCATCATGATGTCAACGCTACGACCGATGGCATTTGAGATACCACGTGCATTGTGGAGAACGGCACCTTCGACATCCCCGGCTTTAATTGAACCCTGGAGGAAGTCTGCAACTCCCTGAGGTAGCGCAAGAGCCTTCACGACAGCGGTAATTGCATGAACTCCATTAAGGTCCTGAGCAGCCAGCAATGCCTCGACATCGGCGCCGGGAACGTGTGCCGCGATTTCGCGCAGGGCTGGGCGATCTCCCACCAAGTCGACGATGGAAGAATCCACGGACTCAACAGCAGCGGAACCGGTCACAATACGCGTTGTCATTCCCCAGTTGTGGGTCAGCACATGCTCAAGATGATCATCGGTCACCAAGTACAGATGCAAATCGCCATCGGTCATCGCCAAGGAAACCAACGGAAGATCACCAAAGTTCCATCCCGACTTCTCCTCGGGAATTTCTGCCAATAGCGCGCGATACCCCTTGCCCAGCTCTACATCGGCAACATCGACTCCCTCAAGTGCGGCCAGCAACGGGACCGAAGACGCGGGGGTACGCCCAATTTCGACGACACGAACGCCCGACTCTGACTCTTCGACCTCTTCGGGAAGGAAATTTGCCAGAGGGCTATCACCATGGGGAAGCGCATCGATATGTTCTCCACCCAAACGTACCTCTGCATTGAAGCGCGAAGCTAACTGAGAGGCAAGCTCGCTGACCGTAATTCCTGCTTGCGCATCCTGAGCGCCTTCGGCGAGGGTCGCGACTCGTCCGTTCTCAACCGCGATATTGAGGCCCAGAAGCTGAGGAGTTGCCTCAAACCATTCCAATTGGGCCAAAACGGAACTATCACGGAGCACGTGAGCAACTTGATCGGGATCAAGCTGGGAGGCAATCATCATTCCCTCTACGCGGGTCCATGTTGCATCAGTCATCATTGTCATCCTTCCGAAGACCCTGAGAATCGTCCTTCGACTAGCTACAAGTTTAGCCTGTCCTTTGGATCGACAGACACACCACAACAGAAAAGGTGAGAGCACCCATTTGGGTGCTCTCACCTTTCAGTGCTAATGAAGCAGTTTCAGAAGCGATCAGCGCATCTTGGTGCCGACCGAGCCCAGACGCTCAGCAGCCTCAACAACGCGTGCAGCCATACCGGCCTCAGCTTCCTTACCCCAAGCGCGAGGATCGTACTTCTTCTTGTTGCCGACCTCGCCGTCAACCTTGAGGACGCCGTCGTAGTTGGTCATCATCCAGTCGACGACCGGGCGGGTGAAGGCGTACTG